>DFKO01000197.1 GCA_002373855.1 Lachnospiraceae bacterium UBA3643 | reverse complement strand
GACAGGGAGAAGCAGAAATCCCTGATGAAAATGTACCGCAATTTTTATTATGCCATTGCGGGAATCGTACTCGTAATAGGATTATGTCTCATACCATTTCTCAGGTTTCTGATAAAAGATCATGAACAGATCGACCATCTGATACTGATCTATTTAATGTATCTGGTCAGCTCTGTCCTGTCATATCTCATGATCTACAAAAAAACACTGATAGATGCACATCAGATGAGCTATATCGGAGTTCTTTATCATACGATATTCCTGGTACTTCAGTATGGACTCCAGATAGTGATACTTTTGTATACAAAGAATTTTATTCTCTATCTGCTGCTGATCAACCTTACGACAATTGTTTATAATATTGTGATTTCCATCAAAGCCGAAAAGATGTTTCCGTATCTTAAGGACAGGGATGTAAAACCCCTTGATAAAACAGAGAAGAAAAGTATTTTTGATAATATCAAGGCCATGATGATGCACAAGATAGGAAATGTGCTCATAAACAATACAGACAATATGATCCTGTCAGCCCTTGTAGGTACAGTCAGCGTGGGATGCTATTCCAATTATTATCTGATCATAATGTCTGTAAGACAGGTCCTCGATCAGATATTTCAGGCCATTACGGCAAGTGTGGGCAATCTCGGGGTCAGGGAATCAAGGGAGCGTGTCAGTAAGATTTTTGACGCATCCTTTTTTATGGGCCAGTGGATATACGGCACAGCAGCTATAGCGATGTATGAAGCTCTGGACATATTTATAGGGAAGAGCTTCGGGGATAATTATATCTTTCCGAAAACGGTGACACTGGTTCTGTGTATCAATTTCTTTATAAACGGTATGCGGCAGGCGGTGCTGGTATTCCGTGATTCAATGGGACTGTTCTGGTACGACAGATACAAGGCTATACCGGAGGCGATAATAAATCTCGTGGTTTCGATCATTCTCGGATATTATTTCGGTACCATCGGCATATTCCTCGGTACACTGATAAGTATGGTCCTCACATCGGTATGGGTCGAGCCGTTTGTGCTGTATAAATACAGACTGAAAAAAAGCAGCGTCATATATTTTGTAAAATACGGTATGTATACGGCGGTAACCTTTGCCATATGGTACGGACAGCACAGGCTGTTTGAGAGACTTCTGCCTGACTATTCATGGAGGGCGTGTGTTTTAAGAGCGGTATTCAGTGTGCTCATCACAACGGCCGTATATCTGCTCATATACCATCGTATGAGGGAATTTAAGCTCCTCATGGATAAGGGGATGCGCCTTATAAGGAAAAAGCTTAAGTCCGGCAGGGCATCGTCAGCTTCAGGCGTGTCGGATAAGGACAGGCTCTCGGATACGGAGCTGCTCCTGATATCATATTTGAGGCAGTCCCTGACAGGAGAAGAAGAACAGATATCAGCGGATGAAGAAGAGCTTAAGGGTGTCTATAAGCTTGCAGCTGCCCACGGAGTCACGGGGCTTTTGTATGAAAGCCCGTTTTTGCAGGCGGCTCCGGAGGATATAAAGAAAAGGATAAATGCAGATGTCAGAAGGACGATACTTCAAAATTACAGGATACTTTTTGCCGATAAATATGTGATCGGAAGACTAAAGAAAAACAATATAAATGCCGTAATATTAAAGGGACCCGCCACCGGAAGCCTTTATAAGGTGCCCGAGATGAGAAAGACGGGAGATGTGGATGTACTGCTAATAAATGAAGCAGATGAGAAAAAGGCAAAGGAGGTAATGCAAAGCTGCGGTTACAGGGAGAGCGGAGTACAGCATGCCAATCATCATACGGTATATGATTCAGGAGAAGGCTTTGAGATCGAGCTTCACACCGATTTCGTCGAACCCTTTGACAATGAGCGGATCAACCGGCTGATGGCCGATACGAGGAAAAGTGCCGGAGAAAATATAATAAATGAAACCGTTATGGGAGTCAGCCTTCCCATATTAAAGGACGGATATCATGCCTACGGGCTGATACTCCATATGCTCCAGCATTTCCTACGGGCTGGATTCGGGATCAGGCTGATATGCGACTGGGTAGTATTCTGGAACAGGGATATAGAAGAGGAGGAAAAGAAGAAATATCTTGATCTTGTTACCGGATCGGGAATAAAAGGTTTCTCTGATCTGATCACTGCTGTCTGCTGTGAATACCTGGGACTTAAAGAGGAATTTGTGGAATTCATGGATGTTAATGTAGGAGTGGATATTGAGAAATTCATGATCGAATTATTTGAAGCAGGAGAATTCGGCAAGACTGAGGCAGCCCGGATGGTAGCCCTCAGAGGAGATTCCCCTGCCGAATATATCAGGGAATTTCATCATCAGATGCATTTGAATTATCCAAAAGCAGGCAGGATGTTTATCTTTTGGCCGGTGCTCTGGGTCATAACATTATGCAGATTCCTTAAAAATAACAGGACTGTCCGGGGAGTCTCAACGGGAGAGATCATGAAAAATGCATCAAAAAGAGGAGCACTTATCAAGAAAACAGGGCTTTTTGACAAAAAAAACAATTAAAATCCCTATAAAAATAAAGATTTTTAAACATGTTTACGAATAACAATTGATATTTTAATAAAATATAAGGTATACTGTAGTTAGTAAGAAGTATCGGTTAAAATATAATTTGGTTTTTGAAAGGAGAAATGACATGACAAAGTACGAAAAACCTATGGTAATAGCAAATGATGAACTCGCAGAGGGAGTATTCGCAGCAAGCGGATGCTATACTGTAACAGCAACAAGACATCAGGAACCTCAGACTGGTAGAGTTAATGTAAGATTTCAGGTAAATGCACATCATGATGCAAGTCATACGTGTGATGTTCAGTATCTTACATTGAATTTTACAAAACCTGTTCAATTTATTAGTACAGATGCTCAAGGGGCAGAGCTCGTGTCGCCTTTGTCAAAGGATTCGGCTTCAAATACTATTGTTCTTAAGTTGACGTATCATAATAACAGAACAGATAACATTGGAATTGGCGATGTTACTGTTTTTGGCGATGGTGATGTTGATGTTTCTTCAGCAAGCATGACAGATGTATCGAATTAATAATAGACTGAATTTTTATTTATCAAGAATAAAAGCCGGCAGGCTTAAGGAAATGAAACACCAGACCCTATGGATATATTCGTATGCACGGAGATATTTCAAGGCGATGGTGTTTTATACTGTGCTAGGATTTGTCGGTGTCGGAGTATCATTGTTCATCAGCTGGGTATCCAAGGATCTGGTGGACATCATCACAGGTCATAATGCCGGCAAGGTCATATCCACATTTGCACTTATGGTAGGGCTTAATATCGGGATGACCATCATGAATATGATCACTGATTACTTCGCATCTTATATCAGTATGAAAGTGGATGCGGAGATCAAGTCAGATATTTTTGAGAAGATCCTGGTAACTGACTGGGAGAGTCTGACCAATTATCATACAGGTGATCTCCTCACCAGATGGAGCTCCGATGCATCAAACATCTCATCAGGTGTCTTAAGTTTTATCCCCAATGCTCTTATTTCAATAGTCCGTTTTGTCAGTACTTTTATCATGATCATTTATCATGACTGGACATTTGCTGTATTTACATTTTTGAGTCTTCCCGTTTCCCTGTTATTATCCCGTACACTTATGCGCCGTATGGTTAATAATAATAAGCGGAGTGCTGCAATGAGTGCCAAGCTGTCGGGCTTTAATCAGGAGACCTTTTCGAATATCCAGACTATCAAAGCCTTTTCCCTGATTTCGTTGTATGTGGGGAGATTAAAGCAGCTTCAGAAGGAATATATCACTATGAGGCTCGACTTTAAGAGAATGTCTATATGGACCTCGCTCCTGCTCACTACGATGGGACTCATCGTATCATATTCAGCATATGCCTGGGGTATATTCAGGGTATGGAGCGGTGCTATATCATACGGTACCATGACCATGTTCCTCGGATTATCGGGTTCGCTGACAGGTACGCTAAACAGCATTACCTCCCTTGTGCCAAATGCCATAGGACTTACCACCTCGGCAGGCAGACTTATGGATATAGTTGAGATGCCGAGAGAGGATTACAGTGATGACGACAGAGTGGGTGAGTTTTTAAAGGAACACTCGGCAGACGGTATCGGCGTAGAGCTTAGTGATGTAAGCTATGCATACAATAACGGTAATCTCGTATTTGAGGGAGCTTCCATGGCAGCAGCTCCCGGCGAGATTGTAGCCCTGGTAGGTCCGTCAGGTGAGGGCAAGACCACAATGCTTCGCCTCATCCTCTCACTTATGAAGACAGGAGACGGACAGGGAGTAATAAAGAGCGGCGATGATACAATGCCATTAACCCCGGCAACCAGGAGGCTTTTCTCGTATGTACCCCAGGGCAATACGATGTTCTCGGGAACCATAGCCGAAAATATGCGAAATGTAAAGCCTGACGCCACAGACGACGAGATAAGAGACGCGCTTTCACTTGCATGTGCCCTTGAATTTGTGGAGAAGCTGCCCCTTGGTATAAACAGCGAGATAAAGGAAAGAGGAGGAGGATTCTCAGAGGGTCAGGCCCAGAGACTATCCATAGCGAGAGCACTACTCAGAAAATCTCCCATACTGCTCCTTGATGAAGCAACATCGGCTCTCGATGTAGCTACGGAGCGGAGGGTACTAAAGAATATCATGCATGATGATTATCCGAGGGCATGTATAGTCACGACCCACAGACCGACAGTGCTGCAGGCGTGTTCCAGAGTATATGCCATAAAGGACAAAAAGTTCGTTGTGCTTGATGAAGACGGAATAAAGAAGCTGATCGATGATTTCTGAATCATAAATACATAGTATCGGTTATTATAATTAATTATTTAAGAGCAATAGATGATCGTCTATTGCTTTTTTCATTACATGGGCAGCGTCATCGTCAGGACGACACTCGAGCTGTGCCACAAATATATCTGACACGGCGCGGTAGGTATTTTCCCAGTTACGGTCAAACATTTTCTCTGTCCAGGAGGGAGAGATTATCCTCTGATTTACGAGGAGTTGCTTATCAGGCAGACTGAGAGTATTTACTTTATTTTCAGGACTTTGTTTTAACAGGGTGATACCACCTAAGGGATATGATTTGTTATCATATATTCCCGATGTACCGCACCATGGCGTACCGTGGATCACGGGACTGTCACCGGCAACAGAGATCAGGTTGATGTCCCCGTTTATAAGGGGCGTGTCATAGTTTTTATTCCACAGGCGGGTATGGGTAGACTTGCCCGTGCCTGACTGGCCGGAAAAAAGCCATGCCTTTTCTTTATATAATAGTGAAGCAGAGTGAATGGCAAACATACCCTCTAAAGACGCTTTATACAGGAATATCAGCCGTAGGGTGTGAAAGAGTTCATTCTTTATTTTTTCATTTTCAGGTCCGGCTGAGGCAGGCACATAATACAGCTCTGCATTTTTGCCGTCACATGATATATTCGCAAAAAAAACAAAATTGTTAAAAGGGAAGAACAGATCATAAGTATCCCCGTTTTTTGATGGATAAACACAAAGCTGATAATTGACGATCAGCGGCTCACTTTCTTTGTTTACAGGGAAATCATTTCGCGGATCGACGCCGGTGTACTCTTTAATATCGATATTAAGATCAGGAGTCGAATCGCTGACTATATTCAAATCATTATTTTTATCAGCGCCTTTATTTACAGCAAGATGAGCGGGGTTAGGGATCTTAAACAGATTAAATCCTTCATGGATCAGTGAT
>DFKO01000154.1:12422-14156 GCA_002373855.1 Lachnospiraceae bacterium UBA3643 | reverse complement strand
TTAAGAGCATCAAAGAAATCATAAATGATCTCATTAAGGGGCATGTCATATTTAAGTAGTGCTCTGTTGGCCTCTATATATTCCATGGAGATATATACACCGCGCCTCTCCTGGCAGAGCTCCATGATAGGTCCTATGAAATCTTTCGTGACCATTATCTCTGCCTTGACCACAGGCTCTTCCATATGATCGATCTCGGACGGGTCGGGCAGGTTTGACGGGTTGGTTAGCTCTATCATCTCGCCGTTTGTCTTGTATACTTTATAAATTACACCGGGAGCCGTAGTCACAAGGTCTAAATTGTACTCACGCTCCAGTCTCTCCTGGATGACCTCAAGATGAAGGAGTCCGAGAAATCCGCATCTGAATCCAAATCCCAGTGCTACCGAAGTCTCAGGCTCATAAAATAATGATGCGTCATTTAACTGTAGTTTCTCAAGAGCATCCCTAAGGTCAGGATACTTGGCTCCGTCAGCAGGATAGAGTCCGCAGTAAACCATGGACAGTACCTTCTTGTATCCCGGCAGTGCATTTTCACACGGATTTTCCCTATTAGTGACTGTATCACCTACTGCCGTATCCTTTACATTCTTGATGGATGCTGTTATATATCCAACCATTCCGGCTGACAATTCATCGCAGGGTATAAACTGACCTGCTCCGAAATATCCGACCTCCACTACATCTGCCGTTGCACCGGTCGCCATCATCTTTATGGGTGTACCCTTCTTTACCGTACCGTCAAATATTCTGACAAATACTATGACTCCTTTATACGAATCATAAAGTGAGTCAAATATAAGTGCCTTTAACGGCGCAGCCGAATCGCCCTTTGGTGCAGGGAATTTCTCCACAACTGCCTCGAGGACATCCTCTATGCCTATACCGTTTTTAGCTGAGATGAGGGGGCAGCCTTCCGCTTCGATGCCTATGACATCCTCTATCTCTTCTATCACCCTCTGGGGTTCTGCGCTTGGCAGGTCTATCTTATTTATAACGGGAAATACTTCCAAATCATGGTCAAGTGCCAGATACACGTTGGCAAGGGTCTGGGCCTCTATACCCTGGGCAGCATCTACTATGAGGATCGCTCCGTCGCAGGCTGCCAGAGCCCGGCTGACCTCGTAGTTAAAGTCAACATGTCCCGGTGTATCAATGAGGTTGAATATATATTCCTCTCCGTTTTTAGCTTTATATATGGTACGCACGGTCTGGGCCTTTATTGTGATGCCTCTCTCCCGCTCCAGATCCATATTGTCGAGGACCTGCTCCTGCATCTCACGCTGTGTGAGGAGTCCGGTCTTTTCTATTATTCTGTCAGCCAGTGTCGATTTGCCGTGGTCGATATGGGCTACGATGCAAAAGTTTCTAATATGCTGCTGATCCATCTATCATGCTCCGTTTCGTCAGTATATATCAGTGTAAACAGGCTTCCTGTCTGTTTACATAATCCATAAAATTATATCAAAAAAATAAATGTTTGTATATTATGACTCATCCCCGGAAACAGTTTCATCTTGTCACATAGTTTTTAATACTATATACTATAGTCTGTACGGAAAAATCTGATAATTATCGGAGAGTAAATATAATGACCATCGATACGGAAGATCTTTTAAACAGCATAATGGCGAGCCTTGACAGGATTGCATTTGTCAGGAGCAGCGATATACCCAACATCGATCTGTATATGGATCAGGTGACCACATTCATGGATCGCAATCTTGCCAATAC
>DFKO01000154.1:0-12332 GCA_002373855.1 Lachnospiraceae bacterium UBA3643 | reverse complement strand
AAGACCATGATCAACAATTATGCCAAGAATGATCTGCTCCCTCCTCCCATTAAAAAGAAGTATTCCAAGGAGCACGTCCTGGTTCTCATACTCATATATTATTTTAAGAATGTCCTCTCCATCAACGATATCCAGAGGATATTAAATCCCCTGACGGAGAAGTATTTCGGCAGTGACGGAGACCTGTCCATCAAGGAAATATATGATGAAGTCGCAGACCTTGGCGATGATTACATCGACAGACTTAAAGAAGACGTCAGAGCCAAGTATACCGAGTCCACAAAATGCTTTAAGGATGTTAAAGATGAGGACAAGGAGTTCCTTGAAGTATTCTCCTTCATCTGCCTCCTTGTATTTGATATATATACAAAGAAACTGATCATCGAAAAGATGCTTGATGACTACGCAAACAGGAAATCAAAAGCAGAAGAAACCAGATCAGGTAAAACCTCAAAGAGTGATAAGAAAAAAGCGGAGAAGTAATTACTTCATCCGCTTTACTATTTCATCATATTGTTTATACATTTTCTGTACACCGTTTTCCAGTGTGTAATAATGCATGATGTAGGGCACCAGCAGTACGAGTATGACTGCAAACAGTACAATCAGACCTATGCTCGGCGCAAAATAAGTCATGACAAATACGGTAAATGCCAGTACCGCAAACAGCACCATCACTATCAGATGCACCAGCCGCTCATGGGAGAAAAACGCAATCTGCTCCAGATGTCTTATCAGCAGCAGCTCATATTCCTTTCTCGTCGGTGCCACATCTTTTTTCGCAAATGTTCCATGATTACCCTCTGTATCAAAGGAAGCCGTCACCGGCAGCTCTCCTGCCAGTATTTTATCTATAAAAGCCAGATATGCCTTTATTCTCTTTTTCATATAATCATCCTCCGTCACGCAATATGACAATTTCATATTAGGATCTTGTACTTTATTTTTCATATCATTATACCGATTTAAAACCGCTCTGTATCATATCCTGAATATCGATATTTCCACCGTATAGTGTCAGGAATGCGATTACAAAGAAAAGGAAAAAGACAAATACTATTCCCTTTAAATATCCTTTTATATCAGCTCCCGACATATCCATATGCAACAAGATGCAAAATGCAAGAAAACCGAGTAATATCATAGCCCACACAGGCAATGCGACTTTTGCAAAAACAAAAAATATGACACCTTCTGCAAGGAGACCCATTATAACGGGGGCACATGCTGAAAACGAGAGCTGCATGGATCTGTTTATCCACGGTCCCCTTGTCTTTATTTCAACCGACCCAAGCTGATTGCCCTGCTTATGATATAGCGATATCTTTTCTATCTTTGCTCCTGTGATAAAAGCAAAGAGGGCATGGGACAGTTCATGATACATGACTCCCGGAAACGTAAGTGTATTGACCACAAAGAGATACAGTTTGCCACGAATTATGCGACTGAGTATTATTATGACAATAAAATTTATGACCATCCCTATCAGGGGAATGATGATTATCACTCCGAGTGATATGAGTGCGCTGTATTTTAATAAAGCAAGTATATTCATAATATATCCTGTCTTTTAGAAAAAAAGGAACCGTTTTACCGGTTCCTTCATGCTTAACGAAACTAAAAATATGTCAATCAGATTAAGCGAGAACTTTGACATTAGCAGCCTGAGGCTTGCCATTGTCGCCGTCTACAACTTCGAACTCAACCTTCTGACCCTCGTTCAGTGTCTTGTATCCATCGATCTGGATAGCTGAGAAGTGAACAAAGATATCATCTGAGTTCTCAACTGAGATGAAACCATAACCTTTCTGTGCGTTAAACCACTTAACTGTACCTTGCATGTTAAGTACCTCCAAAAAATAAAAATCCGGTTTGCTTTCGCAACCTATGTAACTATACCACTTTTTAAAGGTAAAGTAAAATAATAAAATTTTTTATTCAGGGACAAAAAAACAACGGGATGACGGGCCCGTTGTTTTTTCGTTTATATCATTCAGACTGACTTACTATTAAGCCATCTTGTTTACTGCAAGATTAAGACGTGAGATCTTTCTTGAAGCGTAGTTCTTGTGATAAACACCTTTCTTTGTTGCCTTGTCGATAGCACTTATAGCATTCTTAAGTGCAACCTGAGCGGCATCCTTATCACCGGCTTCAATTGCAGCGTATACTTTCTTTACGATAGTCTTAACGCCCGATCTAATTGCCTTATTTCTCTCAGCTCTTGTCTCAGTAACCAGAATTCTCTTCTTTGCAGATTTAATATTAGCCAAGACTTTTTACCTCCGTGAAATAATTCGTTTTATTAATATCTTATGTTTGACATCAAAGCCGGACACGGACAGTTTCGTTCAAACATACCTACATATAATATGAAATATATACTTTAATGTCAAGTCCTAAAATTACACATTTCAAGGACTTTATCAAAATTCATGTTTCCTCCGAAGAGATCAAGTGCGCTGCCTACAGTCACGTTGACCCTGCCTGCGCCAATCGAATATATTTTTTCAAGATCTTCAAAATTTCTAACACCGCCTGCATATGTGACCGGAATCCCCCGGTACTCTCCGAGGATTTTGAGGAGCTCATCTTCCACTCCGGACACTTTGCCCTCTACATCAGCCGCATGTATCAGATATTCCGAGGCATATCTCTCAAACTGCTTTAATGTCTCAAGATTAAGCTCCGTATCGGTAAACTTCTGCCATCTGTCAGTTACGACATAGTATTTCCCGTCTCTCTTTCTGCAGCTCAGATCAAGGACCAGCCTGTCCCTGCCGACTGTTTCCGTCAGACCGGCCAGTCTTTGATAATCTACCATGCCGTCCCTGAATACATATGATGTGACCACCACATGGGCAGCACCTGCATCAAGAAACTCTCCTGCATTATCCGCTGTTATGCCTCCGCCTATCTGGAGACCGCCTTTATATGCATTAAGAGCCTTTAGAGCCTGGGCCTTTGAGCTTTCGTACTCAGGTGTTCCTGCCCTGTTTAGTATTACTATGTGACCACCCTTTATGCCCTTTTCCCTGTACATGTCCGCATAAAAGGCTGCATCCTGCCCGGATACAAAGTTTTCTTTTGCACCTTTATCAGATAGTGAAGCGCCGACAATCTGCTTTACTTTTCCGTCATGAATGTCTATGCATGGTCTGAATTCCATTTTTTCCTCTTATCTGTCATTTGCTTTTTCTATTAATGAGCCGTCCTGATATGCCTCTAACAGCTTTTCGAGAAACTCTATGCTCTCTGTAATCTCCTTGCCCACATCTGTATCGGATACATGATGTCTCACCGGATAGCTCTCCACCAGTATTGAGTCCGATACGATATCGGTCTCGTTTTTTATGGCTGCATCCTTTGACGTAAACGGTTCGTGGGCTATGAGCCACATACCGTGGGAGCTGGCCACCAGCGTATATCCCGCGATACCCGTCTTGTCCTGGTATGCTCTTGAAAATCCTCCGTCGATCACAAGGAGTTTGCCGCCGCACTTAAGGGGTGTCTCGCCCTTCTTTAATTCCACAGGTACATGACCGTTTATGATATGGGCCGTATTTGTATCGAGGTCAAACTCCTCAAGTATACGATTCAGGATATCCTCGTTATCATAAAGTTTGTAATAATTATTCTTTGTCTCATGCTTTATCTCATCATCGTCGACAAAGTATGATTCAAATGTCGCCATCTTGCTCTTGCCAAATACAGGTGACATGGGACCGCACCATAAATACCAGAGTACATCGAGTCCCTTTTTCTTTTTGGGTATATCATGTTTTGAGTAATACGCCCTTCTCGCATATTTTTCCAGCTCATCATAAAGAGCTTTGCCCTTGACTTTTTTGCCGGAAACATTTACTTCGCTGAACGATCCGTCAGCCTCAAGAGGCACGCATCCGTGATACAAAAGGTTGCCGTTGTGCACTTTGTAAAGGCTGCCCTTTGAATAAAGAAATCTTACATGCTTCTGGAGCTTTTCACAGTGGGTAAATGCGTGGAGCAGACGCTCTATCACCACATTTTCCTCATCCGAGAGCTCGTATGGCTTATCGGGATTAACTGTCGGGAAATCGGTATCCTTCATTTTGTATACCTTGTCCCCGATCTTTACGGTTTTATTTTCATAATCGATCTTGTCAAGGAGGAGCCTGTCATCCATATTAAACTCGGGTCTTCTCAATATGAGCTGGCCCTCGAGTTTAAGCTGCATGATGGTTATGGCCTTGTGCATCTTCATATCCAGGTCAAGATCCTTGGTATTGTAATCAGTGTTGTATCTGATCGCAAAGGCACTGCAGTCAGTATCCCTGTATGTCTCCATGGCAAATGTCGCAAGAGGTATCAGATTTATACCGTATCCCTCCTCAAGAGTTGCCAGATTACCGTACTTTACGGCAAACCGGAGGACATTCATGATACATGCGGGGCTGCCTGCTGCCGCTCCCATCCATGATATGTCATGATTACCCCACTGAATATCAAGGGAATGATAATTCATCAGTGTATCCATGATGATATGGGGACCGGGGCCTCTGTCAAAAATATCTCCGACAATATGGAGATGATCGACTACCAGTCTCTGTATCAGCTTTGACAGGGCGATGACAAACTCCCTCGCACTGCCTATACGGATGATGGTATTGATGATCTCGTTGTAATATGCTTCCTTGTCCTCCACCTCTGCCTTTTCGGTTATGAGTTCCTCTATGATGTAGGCAAAATCCTTAGGGAGGGCTTTGCGCACCTTGGATCTCGTATATTTAGATGCCACTCTCTTTGTGATCTGGACGAGACGATGGAGTGTTATCTTGTACCAGTCATCGATATTTTCCTCCTCAGCCAGGATCATGGAGAGCTTGTCCTCAGGGTAGTATATGAGCGTAGCCAGAGAACGTTTTTCCTTCTCACGGAGAGTATTGCCAAACTCCTCGTCGATCTTGCGGCGTACAGAACCGGAGCCGTTTTTCAGCACATGCTTAAACTGCTCATACTCGCCGTGGATATCGGTGAGAAAATGCTCCGTACCGTTTGGCAGATTCAGAATTGATTTCAGATTTATTATTTCCGTTGCCGCAGAGGCGATAGTCGGATACTGCTTTGCAAGCTGCTTTAGCAGTACCATATCGTTTACGGTCTGATTGCTGTCACTCATATTATCCGATTACATCCTTCATGGTATACATACCTGCGCTCTTTCCTGCGAGGAATTTTGCTGCAGATACGGCACCCTGTCCAAAGAGTGCTTTAGAGTATGCTGTATGGGAGAATGTGATGACCTCGTCCTTGCCGGCAAAGATGACATCATGGTCTCCGACAATCGTGCCGCCTCTTACAGCCGAGATGCCAATCTCCTTCCGGGGTCTCTTCTCTCTGCGCTGGCTTCTGTCATATACATACTCATATTCATTATTAAACTCCTCATTGATTGAATCTGCAAGGGCTATGGCAGTTCCTGAGGGAGCGTCGAGTTTGAGGTTATGATGCTTTTCAACTATCTCCATATCAAATCCTGCAGGCACAAGTTTTTCTGCCGCTTCCTTGATGAGCTTCATGATGAGGTTTACTCCAAGAGACATATTTGCTGAGCGGAGCACAGCCACCTTTTTTGATGTTTCATTCACTTTTGCGAGCTGCTCCTCCGATAGTCCCGTCGTACAAAGGACTACAGGAGTGCCTGTTTTTACGCAGTAATCAAGCAGCGCATCCACAGCTGTAGCTGTAGAGAAATCGATGATGACATCTGCTTTTACATCGCATGCTTCCAGTGACGGAAATACGGGGTAGTCATTTTTTATACCGTCAAATTTATCGATACCTGCCACTATTTTTGCTTCTTTATCTTCTTTAAGGATGCCTGTTATGGTCTGGCCCATTTTTCCGTTGCATCCGTTCATTATTACATTGATCATGTCATTACTCCTCTTTTCTTTATGAAAAAGCAGGACCTAAATCTAAGTCCCGCTTTTTGTATCTTTATTGATCATTTAACAGATTAAAGTATGCCAAAGCCGATCATTGATTTCTTTAATCTCTCAGCATGCTCCGGCTCCATCTCTGTAAGGGGTCTTCTTAAAAATCCCGTATCCTTGCCCATGAGTTCCATTGCCTTCTTTACAGGGATAGGATTTACTTCGCAGAATAAAGATGAGATAAGGTCGATGGCCTTAAGCTGGATCTCTCTTGCAGTCTTTACATCACCGTCAAGCATTGCCTGGCACATATCATGAGTCTGCTTTGGAGCTACATTTGAGAGGACTGAGATAACACCGAGTCCGCCAAGTGACATGATTGGTACTACCTGGTCATCATTGCCTGAGTAAAGGTCCACATCACCGTTTGCAAGGCTCATCATGGTTGCTATCTGTGACAGGTTGCCTGTTGCATCCTTTACGCCTACAATATTGCTGCACTCTCTGCAAAGTGACACTAATGTCTCAGGCAGGATATTTACGCCGCCTGTACGTCCGGGAATGTTGTAGAGGATGATGGGGATCTTTACGGAATCCGCTACCATCTTAAAGTGCTCCTTAAGGCCTTTCTGTGTAGCCTTGTTGTAATAAGGTGTAACTACGAGGAGCGCATCTGCTCCCATCTTCTCAGCCTCTGTTGAGAGATAGATTGCTGTCTCTGTGCAGTTAGAACCTGTACCTGCGATGACGGGTATTCTCTTTGCTACCTTGTCGATACAGTATTTGATCACATCGAGGTGCTCCTCGTGTGAGAGTGTTGCAGCCTCACCTGTAGTACCGCATACGATGATGGCGTCGGTACCGCCTGCTATCTGCTCTTCAATGTTCTGTCCGAATCTGTCATAATCTACCGATCCGTCTTTCTTAAACGGTGTGATGATTGCCACACCTGCGCCTGTAAATACAGCCATGTTTTTCCTCCTTTGATTCGAAGAAAGGTCGTTAATTAGCACTATGAGAAATAGGTATAAAAAAACGCTGTCTGCTTTTGCAAACGGCGCTATAATAATCATTTCTGTACATAATGACTGATAGCGCCCCATCTTATAATGAAATATTAAGATGACAGTGATACGGCTCTTAACCGTATCCCCAAGAATCACACGTCATGCACCATGTGACCTTTCGGCGACTTTTCCTTTCCGTCATCATCATCCGGTGCCTGCCGTCAGATGACTTACTCTTAAAAATCGCAACCTCTATCCGTATCCGTTTCCGAATACGAGTAAATCATAGCATTCCGATATGTTTATGTCAATATCGCTATTCTTGACATCACTTTTGTTAAGGAATAAAATTTACTCTAATATATGGCACGTACAACCATGCCACATAATTATAATCATACAAAGGAGAAGACAATGGAAAAGAAAGACATTGACTGGGGAAGCCTTCCGTTTGGATATATCCAGACTGAGAAGCGTTATGTATCAAATTATAAAGATGGCAAATGGGACGATGGCGTCATTACAGATGATGCAAACATCGTATTAAATGAATGTGCCGGCGTGCTTCAGTATGCACAGACATGCTTTGAGGGACTTAAAGCATATACCACACAGGATGGCAGAACAGTATGCTTCCGTCCTGACCTTAATGCAGACAGAATGTTTGACACAGCTGCCCGCCTTGAGATGCCTCAGTTCCCCAAGGACAGATTTATCGATGCAGTTAAGAAAGTAGTTAAAGCAAACGAGGCATATGTACCTCCCTACGGATCAGGAGCTACACTTTACCTCCGTCCTTATATGTTTGGTACAAATCCTGTTATCGGTGTTAAGCCTGCAAACGAGTACCAGTTCAGAATCTTCTGTACACCTGTAGGTCCTTACTTTAAGGGTGGTGCAAAGCCCATCACTATCAAGGTTTCAGATTTTGACCGTGCGGCACCTCACGGAACAGGTCATATCAAGGCCGGCCTCAACTACGCAATGAGCCTTCATGCAATCGTAACAGCTCATGCAGAGGGCTTTGATGAGAATATGTACCTTGATCCTGCAACACGTACAAAGGTTGAGGAAACAGGTGGTGCCAATTTCCTTTTCGTCACAAAAGACGGTAAGGTTGTCACACCCAAGTCATCTTCTATCCTTCCTTCAATCACAAGACGTTCACTCATGATTGTTGCCAAGGAATATCTCGGACTCGAGGTTGAGGAGCGTGAAGTATTCTTTGATGAGGTTAAGGATTTCGCTGAGTGCGGTCTCTGCGGTACAGCTGCAGTTATCTCACCTGTCGGCAAGATCAATGATCATGGCAAGGAGATTTGCTTCCCTGCAGGTATGGAGGAAATGGGCCCGATCACAAAGAAACTCTACGATACACTCACAGGTATCCAGATGGGTCGTATCGAAGATAAATTCGGATGGGTTGTTGAAATCTAATTATTATGTATAAATGACAAAAAAATATCCCTCCTGACGCATTGCGGATAGCTTAGCGTCGGGAGGGATATTTTTTGTCTCTCATAACATGATTAAATTAATTAGATTTGTTCTGGGCGCTGATCATAGCGCGCTTTCTCTGGGTAGAGTCAAGGATACGCTTACGGATCCTGAGGCTCTCCGGTGTTACCTCCAGGAGTTCGTCTGTGCCGATAAATTCAAGGCACTGCTCGAGGCTCATCTTCTTTGGCGTAATGAGTGTCAGGGCATCATCAGAGCCTGACGATCTCGTATTTGTCAGATGCTTTGTCTTGCAGACATTAAGCTCTATATCTTCCAGCTTTGGATTCTCTCCGATTACCATACCGGCGTATACCTTTTCTCCTGCACCGATAAAGAGTGTACCTCTCTCCTGGGCATTAAAGAGTCCGTATGTAACAGATACGCCTGACTCAAATGATATGAGGGATCCCTGCTTTCTGTATGCTATCTCTCCCTTAAACGGTGCATATCCGTCAAAGATTGTATTCATGATACCGTTACCCTTTGTATCAGTCATGAATTCGCCTCTGTATCCGATGAGACCTCTTGATGGGATTGAGAACTCAAGGCGCACATATCCTCCGTTAATGGGAGTCATACCCATCAGCTCACCTTTTCTCATTGAGAGTTTCTCAATAACGGCTCCGGAGAAATCTTCCGGCACGTCGATATATGCCTTTTCCATAGGCTCAAGTTTTTTGCCGTCCTCATCATAATGATAGAGTACTTCTGCCTTTGATACGGCAAATTCATAGCCCTCTCGTCTCATATTTTCAATGAGTACCGACAGATGGAGCTCACCTCTTCCCGATACCTTAAATGCCTCGGTAGTATCTGTCTCCTCCACGCGCAGGGATACATCTGTATTTAACTCTTTAAAGAGTCTGTCCTTTATATGACGGCTCGTTACATACTTGCCTTCCTGGCCTGCAAACGGCGAATCATTTACGATAAAGTTCATCGCGATAGTAGGCTCGCTTATCTTCTGGAACGGAATGGGTATCGGATTTTCAGGGTCGCAGAGCGTATCACCGATATGGATATCCGCTATTCCGGATATTGCTACTATAGAACCGATGCCGGCCTCCTGAACCTCTACCTTATTAAGACCGTCATATTCATAGAGTTTTCCGATCTTTACCTTCTTGCACTTATCCGGCTCGTGAGCATTTACGATCACTACATCCCTGCCGACCTTTACGATACCGTTATCAACCTTGCCGACACCGATACGTCCTACATACTCATTATAATCGATCGTACTGATGAGGACCTGGGTACCGGCCTCGGGGTCTCCCTCCGGTGCAGGTATGTGCTCGATGATGGTATCAAAGAGAGGCATCATATCAGTACCCTCTTTATCCATATCAAGGGATGCTGTTCCCTTCTTGGCAGATGCGAATACAAAAGGACAGTCAAGCTGACGCTCATCTGCATCGAGATCTATAAAAAGCTCAAGGACTTCATCGACTACCTCTGCAGGTCTTGCCTCAGGTCTGTCTACCTTATTTACACATACGATGACCTCAAGACCAAGCTCCAGGGCTTTTGAGAGTACGAATCTCGTCTGAGGCATTGCTCCCTCAAATGCATCAACCACAAGGATTACACCGTCTACCATCTTGAGCACTCGCTCTACCTCGCCGCCAAAGTCCGCATGTCCCGGTGTATCGATGATGTTGATCTTTGTACCTTTATACATAACAGCTGTGTTTTTAGAGAGAATGGTGATACCCCTCTCCCTCTCGATATCGTTCGAGTCCATTACACGCTCGTTTACATCCTGGTTTTCTCTAAATACTCCGCTCTGCTTTAACAGCTCGTCGACCAGTGTGGTCTTGCCGTGGTCTACATGGGCTATGATCGCAATATTCCTGATGTCCTCTCTCTTCTCTTTCATAATAAAACCTCTCCGAAAACATAAATATATCATTCATTTCTCAAACTTTTGTAGTATAGCACCATTTCCGTATTTTATCCATATTTTTATTATGAATTCTTGATTTGAAACATACCTGATAATATAATTAATAGTGTATGCCGTCTTACCGGCGGTCATTTACCATTAATGCTTAGAGGAAAATAATGAAAGCGTTATTCAATTTCTTATTTCAAGATGTAAAATCAAAGACCGAGACCAAAGATTTCGCTGTACTGCTGAGATTCATGTGTCTCATACTTGCCATATATTACCTGATCACGGCTGTTACGGTTGCATGCAACCGTCATTACTATGTCGGTCTCATACTGGTACTGGCCATCGCCATATGCTGCGGTGCATTTGCATGTACCTACGAGGATTACACCAAGCTGTCAATGATACTCATAAATATCGTCCTGATTGTCTTTCCGGCCATGCTGTCATTTGCCGTGGGATACGACCTTGATTTCCAGTTTATGACATTCTTTACCATACTGATCGTCTTTTACAATCAGTCGGAAAACATGACGCCAAAGATTATCTATACGATACTCATATGTATAGCATCCCTAATCATATCATGGCTCAGTACCTCATTTGGTGTATCGGGTCTCGACTCTTCCTTCTCTGTGATATTTACAAGATCTATTAATATCATCGCAACGGTAGGTCTGCTCAGTGCCATAGCGTACTGCTACTGTACCAAGTTTAATCAGGCAGAGCAAAAGCTCCGTGCATTCAATAAAGAGCTGGAGATCATGGCTAACTACGATCCACTCACCAAGCTCTCCAACCGTCGTCATATGAACGAGCACCTGGCCGGTCTCGTATACGAGCACAACCGTACAGGACTTCCGTTTACCATGGCTATCGGCGATATCGACTTCTTTAAAAAGGTTAATGATACATACGGACATGACACCGGTGACTATGTACTCTCGACTGTAGCCGGTATCTTTTCGGAGTACATGAAGGGCAAAGGTCATGTGGCCAGATGGGGCGGCGAGGAATTCCTGTTTGTATTTGAAAATATGGGTATCGAAAAGGCTTTTGCAGCCCTTGACAAAATGCGTCACCAGATAGAAATGACGCCCATGAGATTTAAGGATTTTGATTTCAATGTAACCATGACATACGGTATGGAAGAATTTAACGATCTCTTCGGTATCGAGGTTACGCTAAAGCATGCAGATGACAAGCTCTACGCAGGTAAGCAGGGCGGCCGAAACAGAGTCGTAATGTAATTTTTTGTTATTTTCTCTTATATGTTGTAAATGTATAGATCACATCAAAGTAATACTCTTCATCACTCTCATCTGCAATCTCCCACTCAGGATCACTGTCAAGATCGGGGAAGAATGCGTCTGCCGAGTAAGCGTGATCTATCCTTGTGACGATAGCCGTATCGCAGTACGGAAGCATCTGTCTGTATATGCTCTCGCCGCCTACAATATATACGCTGTCAGAATCGTATTTCTTTAGTTCTTCAAGGAGGGCCGGGATGTCATTTACCACTGTGGCACCCTCGATTTTCAGATTTTTGTTGCCTGATAGGACTATATTTGTCCTGTTTGGCAGGGGCCTGCCTCCGGGGAATGTCTCCATGGTCTTTCGTCCCAGTACTATGACATTGCCCGTCGTACATTCCTTAAAATGCTTCATGTCTTTAGGGATGCTCACCAGGAGTTTATTCCGGTATCCTATTCCCCACTTTTTATCTGCTGCTACTATTATCTTCATATGTTATCTCCAATTAAATCGCCACAGGTATATTCTCTATCTGAGGACCGTGTACATAATTCTCAACCTTAACATCGTCTTTTGTAAATTTATAGAAATCCTTTATCTCAGGGTTGAGCCAGAACGTCGGTGCGGGATGTTGCTCTCTCGTGATGAGTTCCTTTACCAGATCCACATGCCTGTCGTAAATGTGGGCATCTGCGATTACATGGATGAATTCTCCAACGTTCATATCACATACCTGAGCCAGCATATGTATAAGCACTGCAT
>DFKO01000026.1 GCA_002373855.1 Lachnospiraceae bacterium UBA3643 | reverse complement strand
GAGTGATGAGAATGGGTGACACCCCGGGCAGAAAATGTATTTGTGCCGGATGTGCGGTCTTGGTATTTCTCGGCCTGTTCTTTGGTAATTATATAATGCTTCATTACACGGTTGTCTCTGCGACTGCAGTTTTCTGCGGTCTGTTTATGATGATCACATCAAAAGAAAAGAGAGACATGATTGCGGCAGTCGTTATGTTTATGCTCTCTTATCTCATCAGGGAAAATGTGTTTTTCATGAGCATTCCCTTTATGGGACTGGCAGGACTGTACCTTTTATTTGCGGGCAGGAAAGAATTTTTAAAAAAATACGGTAAAATTCTTTTTATATCTGTTTTGGTTTTTGCATTATTATTCATAATAAACAGATGCCTTCCGACAGGGGAAAACTGGAGAGAATATAAGGAATTTAATGAATTAAGGACAAGTGTATATGATTATGGTGTAATCGATACAACCGGTACGGAGTCTTTAAATTATTATGAAGCAAACGGTCTTTCCGGGGAAGACGTACTGCTTTATAAGGCATATGATTTGATATTGCCGATGGCCCTAAGTACAAACAGTTCTACGGATTACATGAAGGAATCCGCGAGCATACTTGAAAAACTCAGAGGCTATAACGAATATAAAAATCAGGGAAATACATTGATCCGTCGGATAAAGGATGCTGTTTATACATATATTTTTTATATGCTTAAATATGAAACCATGAGGTATTATCATTATTTTCTGATGGCTTTATATATCGCATTTGCAATTGCTTCCCTGGTATATAAGAGACCGGGATTCCTTGTGACGTTGCCGGCTGCTTTTGCGGCAAGGTCATTTCTGTGGATTGCCCTGGCATATATGGGGCGCTATCCCGACAGAGTCCTTGTGAGCTCTTTGCTCATGGAAGCGTCTGTAATATTTGGACTGATGTGTAAAATATCAGAGAAGAATAAACTGAAACCTTTATTTTCAGGAATCATTATTGCAGGGTTTGCCGTAGCTGTGCTGTTTTCATTAAAATCTTCTGTAACAGATTACAGGGAAGAATCAGACAGAATCTTTGCGGATGATCCGGTGTATGAATATGTAAAAGAAAACAGAGACAGATTTTATCTCCTGGATGTATATTCTGTTGTAAATCACAGTATATATGCGATAAAGGACTATAATCCGTCATACGAAAACTATATGCTGCTTGGAGGGTGGATAACAGGACACCCGCTGATGAAGGAAAAGATAAATGATCTCCCGCAGGAGCTGTATATAATCGTCAGGAATGACTATACAGGCAATAATTATATTCTGGAGAATGCAGTAAACGTAAAATTACAGCCCGTTGATGAAATTGGTGGCAGATATACCGTTTACAGAATAACAGAGTGATGATGACTCCAAAGGATTAAGTTTGAAAGAAAACGCCGATGCGCTTTTCTTTCAAACAGAAATTGGTGCGATTTGAGAGACGCTTCGCGTGCGCACCAATTTCCCGACTCAGCAAAAATTACATGTGTAATTTTGCTTCGCGGAGGTAAAAAATGACAGATAATAAATATATAATCTCACAAAACGGTGTTGGATTAAGGCTTATGACGGAAGCAGACACCGATAAAATAATAGGGTGGCGCAACAGCAAATCTGTAATGGACAGATTCATTGTCAAAACACCGCTTACAAGAGAAATACACCATAACTGGATTGAGACAAAGATAAAAACAGGAATGGCAAGACAGTTCATTGTCTGTCTTTCGGATAATGATACAGAAATAGGAAGCGTCTATTTTCGCGATATTGATAATGAAAATCATACAGCGGAGTATGGAGTATTTATTTCAGAGGAGTATACCGGAAAAGGATATGGTACTGTCGCCTTGAAACTCATGAAGGACATTGCACGGGATGATATGGGAATAAAGACTCTTACAGCGAGGATAGTTGAGGGTAATATTCCCTCCATAAGAGCTTTTGAAAAAAACGGTTTTATTTATGATGAGCGTACCGAAAGTTTTTCTGACAACGGTACAGACAAAAAAGTTGTTTTTATGAAATGTTATTTATAAACAGGCTGATTATATGACAGAGAGAACCAGTGATGATATATTGTTGTCGGTAATCATCATTTTTTACAATCAGGAAAAATATGTAAGGCAGACATTGGAATCTGTGCTTTCACAAAAAACTGATTTTAAATTTGAGATACTGATGGGAGATGACAACTCCACAGACAAAACTACAGACATATTAAAAGAATACAGTGAAAAATATCCTGAAGTTTGCAGATATTTCCTTGTCCCCGGTACAAAGGAGAGAAAATATAAAATCCTGGAACGTCAGACAGATAACAGAATATACTTGCTGGGGTTTACAAAAGGGCAGTATGTCAATTTCCTTGACGGGGATGACTACTATACAACAGATACCAAATTCCAAAAGCAGATAGATATCCTTGAAAAACATCCGGAGATATCAGGATGCTTTCATCCGTTTAATTATCATTATGAAAAGGACGGACGTGATGAGGAATATGTTAATCTCGGCGACAGGGAGATGGTCATAAAAAATAATAAATTCTGGCGAAGATATTATGCTCACTCAGCAACTTTTATTTTTCGAAATAAATATTCGAGAAATACAGAGGTACTAAAAGGAAAAATATTTGATGACAGTATCATCACACTGTGGCATATAGGATTGTCGGATGTATATTATATCCCGGATAATGCTTTTGCATACAGACAGCTTGAGGAAAGTACATGGAATAAGATTTCGGTACTGACCCAGAGCCTGATCAATATAAGAAACTGTGATGATTTAAAAAAAATCAGCAAAGAACACGGATACAAGCTGGAGAATGCAATAGATGCAAGATTCAGAAATACATATCGTGATGTCTTCAGAGTGCGAAAAGAAATAAATGAACTTCCGGATGTCACAGGTGGATTTTCCGATAACGATTTTGCAACAGCTACACTCAATTACGGGAAAAAAGGGATATTATATGATGTACTTTATGTTATAAAATATGCACTTTTTGTCTGTAAAGTATGCATGATCAGACTGATCGGAAAGATAAGCGATATTTTTAACTGATACAAAAATGAGTATTGATTCAGAAGAGATAAAAGTAGATATTCTCCTGGCTACATATAATGGGGAAAGGTATATCCGGGAACAGCTGGACTCCCTGCTGGCCCAGAGCCATAAAAATATAAATATCATAATACATGATGACGGCTCGGCAGACAGTACGGTCAGTATAATCAGAGAATATGAAAAAAAATATCCTGATAAAGTAAAACTGCTGGATGACGGAAAGAGATTTGGAAATGCATCCGATAATTTCATGTATCTGACAGGATACGGATCAGCTGATTATATAATGTTTTGTGACCAGGATGATTACTGGGATAAGGACAAGGTGCGGGTTACCCTTGATAATATGCTGATGCTTGAATCAAAGGGTGGCAAGGAGAGACCGTATCTGGTTTTTTCCGCATATATGGCTACGGACAGCGACTTAAAACCGCTAAGGAACGGCAAGTCATTTCTTTATAAACTGGATCTTAATCATATCCTTGTTCAGAACTGCATAGCAGGGTGCATGTGTATGATTAACAGGAAACTTAAAGAACTGGCAGGAGAGCCGGATGATGCCATTATAATGCATGACTGGTGGCTGGCTCTGATCGCATCATCGATGGGTGACATATATTATATTGACACTCCTCTTATGCTTTACAGACAGCATGGTAACAATGTTGTCGGCAGGAATAACCTGACGAGCCTTAAATCAAGAGTAAAGAAATTTAAAAATCCATATACAAAAAAACTGATGTTTGTATATGAGAGACAGGCAAGGCTCCTGTACAACAGACTGGGAGGCCGGATGCCTGATGAAAAGAAAAAAATATTGAAATCATTTCTTGATATATATGATGCTCCCAAAATGAAAAGACCGTCCCTGCTTAGAAAGGGTAATTACCTTAAAAGTGATTTTGTCAGAGCAGCAGGGCAGCAGTGGTACCTGATGAGATATGATAAAGATATACTGAATGACTGATACGGAGTTTACAGATGAAGATAGCGCTTATACTCCCCCATTTTTATCCGTATGTAGGAGGGGGAGAAAAAATGTTTTTCGACCTAGCAAAAGGTCTTATAGATGAAGGACATGAAGTCAGAGTAGTGGCGAGAAATGTCGGAGAAGAATATCTTGGTGAGAAAACGGTTGAGGGAATAAATATCAGATATTGCAAATGGAAATCAATGTTTGGTCACCCTCTTGTGAAAACATATGATATAGAGGATGTGATCAGGTGGTGCGACATTGTACATACATCAATATTTACAACGTCACCGGTTGTGAGTAGACTCGCACGAAAATATAAAAAACCTTCTGTTCTCACGGTATATGAGACAAGGGGCCCTAAATGGTACTGGTGTGAGAATTTTGTGATTGCCACAGGTTTTTATCTGTTTGAGCAGTATACCATACGTCAGAAGTTTGATGTTTATCATGCTATTTCTGAGGCGACAAAGAAAGATACCGAAAAATTTTGCAGACTTAAAAATGTTAAGAGAGTATATCTTGCCAACGAGATGAGGAAAGATGCCTACAGCACGGATTTTTCATTAAGATCATACTTTGGAATTCCTGAGGATACAAGAGTAGTACTCTACTACGGAAGACCCGGAAAAACAAAGGGTATACAGGTTTATGAAAAGGCAATCGAGAATCTTGCGTTAACAGACAGGATTCCAAAAGATGTGAAGCTCTGTTTTGTCCTTGGAAAAGAACCTGAGAATTTAAGAAGAGAATTTGCACAGCTGATAGAGAAGAAAAAACTGACCGAATCGGTACTGATCAGGGATTCTGTTAAGAGGGATGAACTGTGTGCATGTATAGCCCAGGCTGATGTTGTAGTGGTACCCTCGCTGACTGAGGGATTCGGATTCAGCGCTCTTGAAGCATGTCAGATCGGAACACCACTGATATACAGCGATGGCGGATCCCTTCCCGAAGTGGCATATGGCAAATGTTTATCATTTGAAAACAGAAATCATAAACAGCTTGCAGATATACTGGAAGAATTTTTTATAAACGGAACAGATAATTTTGAAGATGTTCCCGAAAAGACATTTACATATGAGAAGATGTTTAAGGGGATCAGCGATATTTATTCGGAAATATACAAAGAGGCGGACTGATTTTTGAAAACGGTAAAAGACATTTTACATAAACTGAATTATGTATTTACTTCGAGACAAAAGAGACTGTTTTTTGTGGTAATGCTGGTCTCTTTTATAGGATCGATATGGGAACTTCTCGGTGTGACGGCTATCCTGCCTTTTATAGAAGCAGTGATGACACCTGATAATCTTGGCAACAAATGGTATTTCGTTGCCATCTCCGATCTGTTTCATCCCGATGACAATCTTGAACTGTTGACAATACTCGGAGTGTTTATTGTCATAATTTATGTTGTGAAGAATATATATCTCATGTTTTCTTCATACGTACAGACGTGGTATTCAACAAATATCCAACGGGATCTTTCCATCAGATTAAACAGAATATATATACGGAGTTCATACCTTTTCCATCTTGGAATCAATTCATCCATATTAATACGAAGCATAAATCATGATGTCGGAGGTGTGTTCTGTGTATGCTTTTATGCATTCAGGGGAATTGCCGAGGTGTTTACTGTTGTGGCAGTCAGTGCCTATATCGTATTCCTTGATCCGATACTCTCCATATCCCTTGTCGGACTGCTCGGCGTATGTATGATGGCACTTGTTTTCGGACTCAGAAAACTCATAAAGAGATTCGGACAGACAGCTCAGAGAACAGAGAGTGACATGTTTAAATATCTGTCCCAGACATATAACGGTATTAAAGAGATAATGGTAATGAAGCGTCAGAACCATTTTGCAAAAAGTTTTGACAAATCATGCGTAGAAAATGCATCTGTTCTTAAAAGAAATACATTTTTAAATAATGTATCCCAGTATATATATGAGATGGTCTGCATCGGCGGACTTATCATAGTGGTTGTGATAAGGCTTCATATGGAGTCGGATATAGCATTTTATGTCACCAGGCTCGCGATTGTGGCCGTTGCAGCATTCAGGCTGTTTCCTTCTGTAGGTCGTCTTACCACAAATATAAATGCAGTTATGTACAACAAGCCGAGACTTGATGCTGTATATGACATGATGAAGACTGCAAAGCAGGAGGAAATGTATCAGCTTAATATTGCATCAGAGGAAAAACAGGAAAAGAATGAAGAACTTGTTTTTGATAATGAACTTAAGATCGATAATATAACTTGGAAGTATCCGACGGGAACAGCTCCTGTTTTAAAGGAACTTAACATGAGTATTAAGAAAGGTCAGTCTGTTGCCTTTGTCGGACCTTCCGGTGCAGGTAAAACAACGCTGGCAGATGTGATCCTGGGACTATTAAAACCACAGGAAGGCCATGTGCTCCTTGATGGTAAGGATGTATATGACAATCTCTGGTCATGGTCAAAGATAGTCGGTTATGTACCCCAGTCTGTTTTCCTTACGGATGATTCAGTGAGGAATAATGTGGCCTTTGGTATAGATGCCGATCAGATAGACGAGGAAAAGGTGTGGCAGGCTCTTCGTGAAGCCCAGCTGGAAGAATTTGTTAAAGGTCTTCCGGAGGGACTTGATACATTTGTTGGAGAGGGCGGTACCCGCATATCTGGAGGACAGAGACAGCGTATAGCAATAGCAAGGGCTCTTTATCAGAATCCAATGATACTTGTACTTGATGAGGCGACAAGTGCACTTGATAACGAGACTGAAGCAGCTGTAATGGATGCCATTGACTCGCTGCACGGAAGCAAGACGATGATAATCGTTGCCCACAGATTATCAACCATTCAGAACTGTGATGTTATCTACGAGATAAACAACGGAGTGGCACATTTAAGGGACAGCATTGAAAATATTCATTATTCAGAGCCGGGGGAGAACGGTAAGTAATGAAGATACTCTTCATAACACATTATGATAATATGTACGGTGCCAACAAAGCTCTGCTTAATCTGATCGAGGGACTGGTTAAGAATGGTGGATTTGAGCCTATGCTCGTTATACCCGGAAAGGGTGATATGACAAAGCATATGGAAGAAATGGGGGTGCCGTATATTATATGCGGAGTGACCCAGTGGCAGGCTCCGTATGTTGATCCTTTCAGGTTTGCAATAAAGAAAAGTATCAGAAGAAAAAAGATAAAAGAAGAAACAGATTATCTGTATGACACCCTTAAAGAAGAGAGAATAGATGTGATTCATTCCAACTCAGGTGTGATCGGCCATGGCGCAATGCTGGCAAAGAGGTTGGGGTGCAGGCACATCTGGCACATAAGGGAATTTTCAAGAGAACACTTCGGGATGAGGTATTTTTATTCATCCAAAACAGTTGCTGATTATTACAATAATGCCTTCAGGCTGATAGCAATATCGGATTCAGTAAAAGAAAATTACAAAAATAAATATCCGCTTACGAATATTACGAGGATATATGATGGCGTGGATGCATCGGATTTTGCCGATGAAAAAACGGACAAACAAAAAGAAGACGGTATTTTCAGATTTATTTATGTCGGATATCTGTA
Source organism: Lachnospiraceae bacterium UBA3643 (assembly GCA_002373855.1). GTDB lineage: Bacteria > Bacillota > Clostridia > Lachnospirales > Lachnospiraceae > NK4A136. The sequence goes on along the minus strand of DFKO01000026.1, from coordinate 11,147 downwards.
CGAAAAGAAACATCAGCTGGAAGTACTGAAGGCGGCCGATGCCCTGCTAAAGAAAACAGATAAAAAATTTGAACTATATATAGTCGGTGACGGAAAACAGAATTATAAGAAAAAACTGGAAGACTATATAAACAAGAATAATCTGAAAAATGTATTTCTGACAGGATACAGAGATGATATCAGGGATATGCTTAAGACCATGGACGTGGGTATCATCGCTTCGGAATATGAAGGTTTTGGCCTTGTGACAGTTGAATATATGTTATCTTCGCTGCCGGTTATCGGGTATAACCATTCGGGCACAGCGGAGATAGTAAAAAATAAAGAAACCGGAATACTCTATGATGATGAGGCAGGGCTCATGAAAGCGATGGAGTATTTTCTGAATAACCGGGGAGAAATAAAACAGCTTGGGGTCAGCGGAAGAAAAAGAGCAAAAGAGCTGTTTACGTCCGAAAGAAACACAGATGAAATAATATCTATGTATAAAGAATTACTTCCTTGATCTTAATAACTGAACAGGAATGATAAATGAGTATTGCTTGGAAAACAAAAAGATTTATCTGGAGAATAAGAAAATATCTGGATAATCATACAAAAATCAGAATCGGACATAAAAAATATAACGGGAAACCTATATTAGGTATTCGGGAATGTAATAATGAATTATTAAGACTTTTGGAAAGCAAAGAGCCTTTTGCGGCCGCAAGAATAGGTGGAACGGAACTAAGAGCTCTTGTATCATGCCAGAAAGAAAATGATTCAACAGAGGAAAAGCAACAGTGTTACGACTACCTGTCGATTTTTTCCGGTTTTTTCGGTGACATAAATGATTTTGACAAATTTTCAAGACTGATGGAGGATAAGATCCATTCAGTTGATCTCATGGGAGTCTGGTTTAACAAAATGGAAGACTGGATCCTGAAAAAATACGGAGATGATAATCTTAAGTATGGTCTCCTTGAAGGACTTGAGCCCTGGTACACACCGGATAATCCATGGTCGAAAGCATTAAAAGGCAGGAAAGTATTATGCATTCATCCGTTTGCCGAGAGTATAGAAAGACAGTATAGGTACAGGAAGGAATTGTTTAAAGGGGCGGATATTCTTCCTGAATTTGAGCTAATCTGTCTTAAAGCTGTTCAGACTATCGGAAATGAAAAAGATGACAGATTTTCAACATGGTTTGAAGCTCTTGATTACATGTACAAAGAAGCAATGAAAACAGATTTTGACATTGCATTGATTGCGTGCGGTGCATACGGACTGCCTCTTGCAGCCATGATAAAGGAAGGTGGCAGGCAGGCTGTACATATGGGCGGCGCCATGCAGCTTTTATTTGGGATCAAGGGAAAGCGATGGGATGATTTCGGACCGCTTAACGGATTTTATAATGAATACTGGAAATATCCTGACGAGGCAGAAAAACCTGAAGGAATAGAGAAGATTGTAGAGGGCGGATGTTACTGGTAAAAGTATCGATATGGAATCAGTTATGGATAAAAAGAAAATAGTTGTGATCGGGCCGGTTTATCCGTATAAAGGTGGTATATCACATTATACGGGCCTCCTTGTCAAAGCTTTATCAAAATATAATGATGTAGTATGTGTCTCATATAAAATGCAGTATCCGAAGCTGCTGATGAAAAAGGAGCAGAGGGATTATTCGGATAAAACTTTTGAGATAAAGGATACAAAGTATTTAATAAATACGGCCAATCCTTTTAATATAATTAAAAGTGCTTCGGAAATAAGAAAGATGAAACCAGATGCGGTGATAGTTTCCTGGTGGCATCCGTATTTTGCACCCTGCTATATGATACTGCTGAGCCATCTTAAAAATATCAGAAAGGGATTTATATGTCATAATGTATTTCCCCATGAGAGATTTCCCTTAGACAGATGGCTTACAAAGAATACATTAAAAAAAGGTGATTTTGCAATTGTCCATTCAGCCATGGATGAAGATGATTTAAGGACAATCCTTCCGGGTATGGATATATGCAGACATGTCCACCCAAGCTATGATGTGTTTAAGGTACGCGATATTTCAAGGACAGATGCAAGGCATGAGCTTGGCACTTCGGAAGATGCAAAGATACTTTTGTTCTTTGGATTTGTCAGAAAGTACAAGGGACTTGATGTGCTTATAAGAGCCATGAAGGATATTGATAAGGAAATCATTCTTTATGTTGTAGGAGAATTCGGGGACGACAGAGAAGAATATATCACAATGATGAAAGAAAACGGAGTGTACGACCGGATAATCATTAAAGACGGATATATTCCAAACAGTGAGGTGGAACCTTATTTTGCTGCAGCGGATCTGTGCGTATGCCCATACCATTCCGCTACCCAGTCAGGCATTGTTCAGATTTCTTTTGGCCTTGGACTGCCTGTACTTGTGACAAGTGTGGGAGGACTTCCGGATGTTGTGGATGACGGCAGGACAGGATTTGTTGTACCTCCGGATGATCCGAATGCGGTTGCAGAGACAGTGAACAGATACTTTAATGAAAATCTCAGGGAAGAGATCAGAGCCGGTGTAAAGAAAGAACAGGAAAGGTTCTCCTGGGATAAGATGGCCGAGGCAATAAACGGAATGCTGAAATAATTGATTATATATGAATAAGACATGTGTTGTTGCGGTTCCGATATACAAAAAAACATTTTCTCATGATGAAGAAATGGGTGTGCGGAAATATGCATCAGTATTTTCAGAAGAAAAATTAATATTTATCTGTCCGGACAGTCTTGACAGATCATATTATCTGGATCGTTTTCCTGCTTTTGAGTATGAACCTTTTCAGGACAAATTTTTTAAGGGTATTAAGGGATACAACAGACTGATGCTCTCGGAGAGTTTTTATGAGCGTTTTGATAAATTTGATTATATCCTTATTGCCCAGCCTGATGCGGTGATCTGGAGAGATGAAAATATGCTTTCCCATTTTATGGATAAAGGATTTGATTATTACGGTGCTCCCTGGATACCCGAGAGACGGATATGGGAATGGACATGGGTAAGAGATACTGATGGAAAGCACGGAGTTATAGAATGTGCAAAGGAAAAGGGCCATGGCATTGTGATGGGAAACGGAGGTTTTTCTCTCAGAAAAATAAAGCCTTGCATAAAACTCATTCATGAGCACAGATGGAGAAAAATATACTGGTTCATAAAGAGAAACGAGGATATTTTCTTTGGCCTCCTTGGCCGGAGGGGAAATAACAGATGCGATTTTAAACTTGCCGATATCGAGACAGGCAAAGCATTCGCACTTGAATATGATTTAAAGGATTATGTGGAAAAAGGTGAAGTGCCGTTTGGCGTTCATGGATGGAATAAATATTTTGATTCCTTTGAGGAGATGGAAAAATATCTGAAGGAAAAAGGAGTCTGGCATTAATCATAAAGGAAATGAATTATGAAAATCAGTATAATCATTCCCGTATATAATACAGTAAAGTATATAGACAGGTGTCTGGAGAGCTGCATCAGTCAGTCGTATGACGATTATGAGATAATCCTGATCGATGACGGATCTAAGGACGGCTCATCTGAAAAATGTGATGAGTGGGCTAATACAAATAAAAAAGTAAAAGCGTTTCATTTTGAAAATGCCGGTGCGGCTACAGCGAGAAACAGGGGAATTGAAAAAAGCAGTGGTGAATATATCTGCTTTATTGACAGTGATGACTGTATTTCCCCTGACTATCTGGAATATCTTTATATGCTCTGCGATAACAGTAATGCGGATATTTCTGTATGCGGTTTTGCAGATGTATATCAGGGGAATGAACCGAAACAACCTGCAGATGAGACGGATGAACCTGTTGTTTTCACAGGTCCTGAAGCAATGGAAAATCTCCTGTATCAGCGATATTTCATTTCCGCGCCGTGGGGAACCCTGTCAAAAAGAAATATCTGGGACAAAGTGAGATTTCCGGATGGCAGGAGAGTGGAGGATGTGGCAACTGTTTACAAAGAATATGCAGCGGCCAATAAGGTTGTATACGGCCATAGAAAACTGTATTACCGTTACCTGCTTCCCGACAGTACGATTTATACAACTTATACAGAAAAAAACAGAGAGTATCTTTCTCATTGCCGTGATATTGTAAAATGGCTTAAGGAATATTATCCAAAGTATGAAAAATCAGGATATCACAGGCTGTTTAGTGCATGTTTTCAGATATTATCCGAGACAGATAAGAGTATTAATAATGAGGCATTTCTCCGGGAAGTATATAATGAGATAAAGAAATCCCGCAAAACAGTTCTCACAGATAAAAAGGCCAGGATCAGGAACAGAGGAGCGGCGCTTCTTTCGTATATAAGTATAGATATACTCCATGGATCCTTAAGACTGTATTATAAATCAAAAGTTCGTAAGATTAAGAGAGAATATGGTAAAATTAAAAGATAGAGTTTTCTTAGGAGATACCGAGTAGAGAATGAAACTGATTATTCAAATACCCTGTTATAACGAGGCAGATACATTAACAATAGCATTAAATGACCTTCCTAAAAAGATAGAAGGAATAGATGAGATCGAATATCTCATAATAAATGACGGCAGTAAAGACAGCACTGTAAAAGTAGCCCTTGACTGGGGTGTTCATCATGTTGTCAGCTTTACCAAAAACAAAGGATTGGCAAGAGGATTTATGGCCGGTCTTGAGGCGTGTCTTTCGTATGGCGCAGATATTATAGTCAACACAGATGCAGACAATCAGTACTGCGGAGCGGATATAGAGAAGCTGATCAGACCTATTCTTGACGGAGAGGCTGATATAGTCATCGGAGAGAGACCGATTGACCAGACTGAGCATTTCTCATGGATAAAAAAGAAACTACAACATTTTGGCAGCTGGGTTGTCAGGAAAGCATCAAATACTGACATCCCTGATGCGCCTTCAGGTTTCAGGGCCTTCTCCAGAGATGCGGCTATGCATATCAATGTTATAAATGAATATACATATACCCTTGAGACTATTGTGCAGGCAGGACGAAACAAGATCGCGATAACATCTGTACCGGTCAGGACAAACCCGGAGCTCAGAAAATCGAGATTATTCCACAGTATGTGGGGATATGTGAAAAAATCTATGCTCACTATAACGAGAGCTTTTCTTATGTACAAGTCCCTTATGTGTCTGACCATAATCGGAATGATTCCGTTCCTTATCGGACTGGGTATCAGTATCAGGTATCTTGTATTTTTGTTTAGAGGAAATGCGGCAGGCCATGTCCAGTCCCTGATTCTGGCATGTACCCTTATGATTATCGGTTTCATGACTTTTGTCATAGGTATGCTTGCCGATGTGATCTCGGCAAACAGAAAGATCATAGAGGATGTCCAGTATCATGTCAGAAAACTGGCATACGATAAATCGGAAGAGGAAGAAACTGATTTAGATAAGGTGATCATAGAAAATATGGTAAAAAAAGATGATAAATAATCCTGAAGATAATCCTCTCATTACAGTATTTATCCTTGTGTACAATAATGAGTCGGGTATGAGACAGACCGTTGATTCCGTATTGTCCCAGACTTATGAAAATATCCAGGTAATCATCAGTGATGACGGTTCGAATAATTATGATAACGAAACACTCAGCATTTATGCTGATGAGTTGAAAAAGAAATATCCCGACGTAAAACTGTTTTGCAACAAACAGAATGTAGGAACGGTAAAGCATTTAAATAATGTCATAAAAAACAGTGATGGAAAATATATGATGCCATGCTCATCAGGTGACATGCTTTATGACAGGGACACGATAAAAAAAATAGTTTCTTTTATGGAGAAAAATCATGCACTGATAGCATCAGGAAGACATGATGATGTATATAAAGATAACGGAAATGTCTTTAGGACAGTGAAGCGGCCGGCATCATATTTCGGCTTGATGATGAATGTTTTCCCGGGGCTTTTCCGTAAATACATGTTTGATGTAAAAAATGTACTGAGCGGATCATCTACATGTTACAGCAGAGCTCTTTTTGATAAATACGGCGGATTTGATGAACAGTACAGACTGGTGGAAGATTATTCATATTATCTGATGCTCCTAAAAAATAAGCAGAAGATACACTGGATTAAGGATACAGTCATTATTCATGAAATGGGTGGTGTATCAAACGGTGATGTTAACCCCCTTGTTATGAAGGATCTTGAAAAAATAAAAGAAAATTACAGAAGATAAGAAAAATACAACGTTGTTATGCTATTTAATTCGACAGCATTTATAATTTTTATATTTGCGGTTACGCTGCTCTATTATCTGGTTCCCCTTATTATAAAAATAAAGGGGGTTCAGTCCTGGATTCTTATATTTTCGGGACTGTTTTTTTATGCATATCTGAATCCTTTTTATGCCATATCACTTTTGGCCTGCAGCATCTTTAATGAGCTTGTTGTCCTTTGCATGTACGGACAATATAAAAGACAAAACGTTAAAGGCGTAAAAATTTTTGCCGGCTCAGCAATTGCAGTTAATGTATTTATATTATTTTTCTTTAAGTACAGCAGTCTGTTTTCCGGACTTTTATTGGGCGAGGGTGATGTCACTTCATTTCTGGCAGGTCTGCCCCTGCCTCTCGGTATTTCATTTTATATTTTTCACGGAATAAGTATGCTTGCTGACATTAATGGTAATACCCGGGGATTTTTTGAAAAGTCCGGCAGATGGGGCCGTTTTGTCGGGATAATGTGTTACATGACTTTCTTTGCAAACTCTGTCTCGGGGCCTGTTACAAAGTTCAATGATTTTGAGCCTCAGATAAAGAGACATTATTTTAAAGAGGTTGATCTAAAAAAAGTTTTTGAATATCTCCTTCTCGGATATTTCTTTAAGGTATGCGTCGCTGACAATATGCAGAATTATACTATCCTCCTCACTGAAAAGCAGTTTGGAGGCGTGAGCCCCATTGCTGTTATTGTTCAGATGTTTGGATATTCCTGTCAGATTTTCGCTGATTTTGCAGGTTATTCTTATATTGCGATAGGTGTAGCACTCTTGCTTGGATATAAACTCCCTGAGAACTTTAATTCCCCATATATTTCAAAAAGCATTACGGAATTTTGGAAAAGATGGCATATTTCATTATCATCATGGCTGAAACAGTATGTATACTTTAGTCTTGGCGGAAACAGAAAAGGTAAAATAAGAACATATTTTAATCTGATGGCAGTCATGCTGATCGGAGGTATCTGGCATGGAGCAGACTGGAAATATCTGCTCTGGGGAGGACTTCACGGACTTCTCCTTGTCATAGAAAGAATCTTTATAAATCTCACAAACAAAAACCGAAACGAGAAAAAGAAGGAATTATTTGTCGTAAGTATAATCCGGATGTTTATTACTTTTATCATAGTATCATGGCTGTGGCTCTTCTTTAAGATGGATGGGTATGAGGCAGTATTTGGTGCGACGAGGCAGATGTTTACAGGATGGGAAGACGTGATGGCAATGGATACCACAGGTGTACTTATGGCATGTTTTTATATGCTACCCGTTTTTGCTTTTCACGGAGTATATATTGCAAAAGAAAAAGGCTGCCTGTTTACCGGTAAAAACTGGAAATTTGTTTTCTACGCTGTGATGATACTGGCATTAATATTAAACAGAGGAACGAGTGATGCATTCATATACTTCCAATATTAAAAAAGAAAATATAAGCGAAAAAAAATATAACTTTGCTTTAAAAACGGCTGTATCGTTCGTGATTATTTTTGGCATCTATTTCCTGATTACCTGCATTGCACCTAAAAGCGATGATGGCCCGGGACTCTATTTTACGAATGTATTAAAGGCCCAGAGATTTGCCATGAGGACAGAAGATGCAAAAGTGATCCTTGTCGGATCTTCAATGGCATCAGTTGTTCATATTGAGGATTATTCAAGAGACTATGTGAATCTGGCTTTTTCCGGCGGGGATGCCTTAACAGGTCTGGAACTTATCAAACAAAAATCTGAAAAAACAGGGGATTATCCCGAACTGATATTTGTGGAAATAAGTGATGCTATGATAAACGGTATTGATGAGGATATTCTGGAAAAAACAAACGGCTTTGGCCTTTCATGGATAAACAGAATAGAAAACAGACCGGACTATATTTTCTACAGTCTGGCTAAATCGCTTTATTATCATAATAAAGAAAAAACATTAAGCGATTACGGAGTCATCGAGGAAAAACTGGAGTACTGGACAAATGTAAAGTCATATCCCGTCAACCAGGATGATATGAATGAATACATGGAATTGGCAAAAGAGTATGCTGATTATTTCGTGGAAAAAGGATGCCGTGTGGTTCTCCTTGAAATGCCGTATGATGCGTCGCTCCACGATCTGCCGGAGACTGTTCAGGTAAGAGAAACTGCTCTGGCCTATATGCCGGCAGATGAATATGAGTGGTTTATAACAGACTGGTCGGAATATATAGTCTCAGATGCCATTCATATGGGAAAACTGAGTGCGGACAGGTACGCAAACAGACTTATTGAGACATATCTTCAGTGATGATATACTAAAAGGTGATGTTTACATAATTATATTAGCGATACAGTAAGATGATTTATATATTATTTGCGCTGTCACTTTTATGTGCGGTGGTATTTACTTCAATCATATTAAGGAAAGCAGAGCTTATAAAGATTGCCGTATACGGAATGGCAATGTTTTTTGTATTTTATATTCTGTCGGCAGGTTTCCTTATATGGTTTGATTCATTTGGCATAGAAAAGGCTCTGGTGGTTTCACTTATCATAGAAGCATTGATTACTGCCATAGCCGGCTTTACGGGTTCCAAAAAGAAGATCAGTATTTCCGTTTCGCCTGTAATGACTGTATCTGCCGTAGTTATCGCATGTATATTTATATTTATATCCGGACTTAATAAGGCAGGTCTCTATCCGGCAGGTCAGGATCAGGGACTGTACCAGTTTAAGGCACTCCTTTATATGAGCGGTGACTACGACAATATCAATACTTTTGAAGAGTACAACATGCTCACCGATGACAGGGAGAAGTTTATTTATTACAAAACCCTCCATGATATGGTAGGAGTCTGGACGGTAAATGAAGAGGTAGACCCTGTACCTGTATGGGGCAAGGAGGATTCTGAGATCACATCGGATGATGTGGACCTTGACGCAGAGGGCGTGACAAATTACGTTCTCCACGGAATAGCTGTTTTACCCGCACTCATGGCGCTCTGGGGTAAAATGTTTGGCCTGACTCATATGACGGATATACTGACAGTATTTTATGTATTGTCGATTCTGGGAGTAATGCTGATATGCAGCAATCTTGGCATGAAAAAGTATACGTGTATAGCAGCAGCCATCATCCAGGGAATATGTCCGATAGTGCTCTGGAGTTCATTTGTGACCCTGCCGGAGATATGTCTTGCGATGCTGATGACTCTGTTTTTCAGTCTTCTTACAGAAAACAGGAAAAAGGAGCAGCTTATCTGGTCAGCTCTTCCTCTTGCGGCATTTGGCTTTTATCACGTGCTGATGCTGACAATGCTGCCGCTTTTTATGTTTATATATTTTGCCATATATCTGTATTCAAGGAAGAAATCTGCACTTGCAGCGATGGGCATAACTGTATTATTTTACAGCCTTGGACTGAATATGATGAACTCATACAATGAGCCTTATGTTCAGGGTAATATATGGTCGATCGTCAGGATAACAAAGTTCCTTGTTAATTATGATAATTACATGGCGGTCCTTATAGGTGTGCCGGCAGCTCTGTTTGTCATATTACTGATCGCCTCCGTTTTATTGAAAAATACAGGGGCGCTCAGGCGGGTAAGCAGATTTTTAAAGAAAAGCTCAAAAAAGAAAAATGTAATATTTACGGTGGTTTCTGTACTGATCGTTATTGGGATTACCGTATTTGCTATCATTGTCTATAATAATTCTGTTGTGGGAAGAGATGTGGTACCGTCAAGATTCACGGTTTTCGGAGTTGAATCGATGACAGGATATATCCTGCTTCCGGCAGCAGTCATATACATGATCGCTTTTGTAAAGGAATCAGCAAAGGATTACAGAAAAATCGCAATAATAACGGCCATGATATACATTATTGCAGTATATGCCATAGCGATGATTCCGAATATTTATTATTACTATTATTATTTCAGATATTTCGGACCGTATATGATGCTGATAATCATTTCTGGTATGATGCTCCTTGAAAAGGGAGGACCGTTTGTGGTGATCCCGGCAGGCGGAGTGATGGCATGGCTGATAGTGAGCCAGAGCATAATGCTTTATACAGAGCGGGATATGACATATGCAGATTTTGATGTGCTTGAGAGCATCGCATCATGCGTCGGAGAGAGGGACGTAGTACTTCTTAAAGATGATGAATTTACAGTGACAGATATGTATATGATCCCGATTAAAGCGGTTACCGGGGCAACTGTCATGCTGTATGATGATGAAAAGATAGAAGACCAGTTAGAGACCCTGGGCGGTATGTATGATAATATTTTTTATTTCGCTTACGATTACGGTCACGGCGACGATGAGGATTCCGGATGGAAACATGTATACCAGGAGATGTTCCACTGCGCCGGATTTAACGGATTTACCGAGGATTATCCGCCGTACCCTCAAAAGAGCATTGCCTGGGATGCCAGCGTCGGATTGTATATTTATACAGGTAAAGGATACTGAAAATGGACAAAATAGCTGTATTAATACCATGCTATAACGAAGAAAAAACCATATATAAGGTTGTGTCTGAGGCAAGGGCAGCATTGCCCGAGGCTGTCATTTATGTTTATGACAACAATTCCACAGACGATACGGTTAATCAGGCAAAAAACGCCGGTGCCATAGTAAGATATGAACACCGTCAGGGAAAAGGCTATGTGATAAGACGGATGTTCAGGGAGATAGATGCTCTCTGCTATATTATGGTTGACGGAGACGATACATATCCCATGACAAATGTCAGGGAGATGGCGGACAAGGTCCTCAAGGAACATGTGGACATGGTAGTCGGAGACAGGCTGTCATCAACCTATTTTAAGGAGAACAAGAGACTGTTTCATAATACGGGAAATACCATAGTGAGAAACAGCATAAACAGTCTGTTTAATTGCGATATCAAGGATAT
>DFKO01000076.1 GCA_002373855.1 Lachnospiraceae bacterium UBA3643 | reverse complement strand
TCACCTGTTGTCTCGAAGTCAACGATCACGCCGTCCTCATCTCTGATAGGCTTAACCGTTGCATACTTCATAGCTGAGAGTGAGTCAGCTACAACTGAAAGTCCTGCGATACCTGTTGCGAAGTATCTTCTTACATCTCTGTCGTGAAGAGCCATCTGTGCTCTCTCGTAGCAGTACTTGTCGTGCATGTAGTGGATGATGTTGAGTGTGTTGACATATGTCTCTGCAAGCCACTCCATCATATCCTCAAACATAGGCATGAACTTGTCATATGTAAGAACATCGCCTTCGTACTTTCTGTACTTAGGTCCGACCTGCTTCTTGGTAACCTCATCGATACCACCGTTCATAGCGTAAAGCATACATTTAGCAAGGTTAGCTCTTGCACCGAAGAACTGCATCTCCTTACCTACTCTCATTGAAGATACGCAGCAAGCGATAGCATAGTCATCGCCGTGTGTTACTCTCATGAGGTCATCGTTCTCGTACTGGATAGATGATGATCTGATAGACATCTTAGCACAGAACTCCTTCCATGCACGGGGAAGTCTTGTTGACCAGAGAACTGTAAGGTTAGGCTCGGGAGCTGCACCAAGGTTGTTAAGTGTGTTGAGGTATCTGAATGAAGTCTTTGTAACCATGTGACGTCCGTCTACACCAACACCACCGAGTGACTCGGTTACCCATACGGGATCGCCGGCAAAGATCTGGTTGTACTCAGGTGTACGAGCGAACTTAACGCAACGAAGCTTCATGATGAAGTGATCTACGAATTCCTGGATCTGCTCCTCTGTGAATGTACCGTTCTTAAGGTCACGCTCTGCATAGCAGTCGATGAATGTAGATGTACGTCCGAGGGACATAGCTGCACCGTTCTGCTCCTTAACTGCTGAAAGGTATCCGAAGTATGTAGCCTGGATAGCTTCCTGTACGTTCTTAGCAGGTCTTGCGATATCGCATCCGTAAGAAGCAGCCATCTCCTTCATCATCTTGAGAGCTGTGATCTGCTCTGAAAGCTCCTCACGAAGACGGATAACATCATCTGTCATAACACGTCCTGTTGACTCCTTCTGAGCTTCCTTATCCTCGATAAGTCTGTCGATACCGTAAAGAGCGACACGTCTGTAGTCACCGATGATACGTCCACGTCCGTAAGCATCGGGAAGACCAGTGATAACATGTGATGAACGGCATGCTCTCATCATAGGTGTGTAAGCATCGAAGCATCCTGCGTTGTGTGTCTTTCTGTGTGTTGAGAAGAACTCGGAAATCTCGGGATCTACTGTGTATCCGTTATCTGCACAAGCCTTCTCTGCCATACGGATACCGCCGTAAGGCTGCATAGAACGCTTGAAGGGCTTATCTGTCTGGAAACCTACGATCTTCTCCTTTGACTTGTCAAGATATCCGGGACCGTGTGAAGTGATGGTAGAAACAACCTTTGTATCCATATCAAGGACGCCGCCTGCTTCTCTCTCCTGTCTTGAAAGATCAAGAACCTGCTCCCAAAGATCCTTTGTGTCCTGTGTGGGGCCTACGAGGAACGAATCATCACCATCATAAGGTGTGTAGTTTCTCTGGATGAAATCACGTACATTGATCTCTTTGCACCACTTGCCGTCGTTGAAACCTTCCCATTCGGGCTTCATTTCATAACTCATTTGAAATGCCTCCTATAAAAGTATATTTTTGAAACAGTCGTTATGACTGTTTTACGCGGATTTAAAACTGTCATTACGACAGATGCCGTGCCTAATAATTATAACCACCAAAAAAATTTTATTCAATACGGATTTGGATTTTCTGCTTCTTTTAATGGCTTTTTTTAAGGATTTTTCTCAAAAGTTTAAGAATTTGTTAAGTTATGATTTACATATTATTTTTATGTCAACTCTGTCATCTTCGTTATAAAAAAATCCACATTGTAATTTGGGGAAAAATATGTAATGATATCTACGGTTTAAAAAAGAAATAAATACGGAGGATAATAAAATGGCTGAGATAACAAAAGATACAACAATCGGCGAAGCACTCATGATCAACCCCGACATCGCACCTGCTCTCCTTGAGATCGGTATGCACTGTCTCGGATGTCCCGCATCCCAGGGCGAGACCCTTGAGGAAGCTGCCATGGTACACGGCATTGACGTAAATGACCTTCTTGCAAAGGTTAACGGATAATCTTAATATCAGGCAATAAAAAAAGCCGCATGCGCGGCTTTTTTTATTTGCTGTTTCTATATTATTTAGAAGCCTTCTTTGCAGGTGCCTTCTTAGCAGGCTCTGCTTTCTTTGCTTCAGCCTTGGGTGCTTCTGCTTTCTTCTCCTCAGCCTTCTTAGCGGGAGCTGCTTTCTTTGCAGGTGCTTTCTTAGCAGGTGCCTTCTTAGCCTCTGCCTTGGCAGGAGCCTTTGCAGGTGCTGTTGCTACAAGAGCTGCGATGAGAGCCTTGCCCTGAGCATCGTCTCCGTCATCAAAGCTGTATGAAACCTTCTTGCCGTCTACAATCTTCTTGAGATCTGCGCTGCTGATTGAAAGATGAGCTGTGTAATCCTCATACTTGAAGTTCTCAATCTCGAGCTCGCCGTCTTTAACTGCGATGTAAAACTCGCCTGTAGCTCCCTCGTCTGTAACGTAGATTGAGATTGCAACGTTGCCGAGCTTCTTAACGTTTTTCTTGGCAACTGCGCTCTTAACATAAGTGTAAATTTCGCTGTAAGTCATGTCCTTGTCCATCCCTTTCTTTTAAAAAAATTTTTTTGGCTTTATTGCCAAATGTTAATTGGATTTTAACATAAAACTTTCGTATTTTATATATTACACGGAAATTATATCTTTAAAAAATCACAAATTCTACTAATACATTTTATAATAATTACCTATTGAAACAGTCGTTTTATTGTCATTTTGTTCAAAACATACGCAAAAACAGGTGTAAAGTTCTACACAGTCTTTATACGGGCCGTCATAAAAGCAACTGCCTTGTTAAGTATGACGGCTGATACGATCACCACGCATCCGCATCCCAGTATATATGCATATGGATTTTTAATCACACCGTTTAGTACTCTCAGCACCAGTCCCTGCACGGCATACATCTCGAGGGAATACCTGCCGAGGAACCTGCTGACCGGATTGTCTATCACATTAGGTGCCAGCCTGTTTATGACACATAGCAGAGTGACGATCATAAATATCAGGAATGTGTCAGAAATAATCATGGCACACAGATACAAAAGGCCGTATGCACGGGATCCGTATATCTGCTCTTTTAATCTAAAGAGTATGAGCACTCTGACGATCGTAAAGATGCAAAAGCATGCTGTCATAAATATAAATGCCATATACGGATGACGGGAGAGAAACTCCACGATCCTGTTTTTTAAATATGCCAGGCTGATGCCGACCACAAAAGCAAATACGTATATGTAATTGCTTTCCGGCGGATAAATCATAAAGCTGATACCCATAAAGAGGACCACAAACAGCCAGAGACAAAACAGCCGCACACCTGTCTTTTTAAATAATCTGAATATGAGATAAAAGACAATATAAAGTACAAGGGTAAGCTGAAGATACCATCCAAAGCTGATATAAGTACCTCCGTAAAATAACGACCTGAGCAGGAGTGAGCCGGTGATACCGCTGCCCCATTTAAACTCGTATATCACATACAGAGCCACAAAAAATAAATATGTCACATAATACGGCAGGAGCCTCTTTTTAGGAAACTCTTTTATATACGACTCAGGTTTAGCCAGGACTGACGAGCCCAGTCCGAATCCTGATGCAAACAAAAAAAGTATCACGGCAAAATGTCCGAGGAGATACATAGGGTAGCCTATAAACGTATCCCAGAACAGTCCCGTGAACTGAAAGAGGTGATGGATAAAAACGCATATCGCGAGATATCCCTTAAAACATTTGAAATTGTCTCTTGATAAGTATGTATCCATCTATTTCCAGGTCAGTCTGTGGAGCTCACCTTTTGATTCAAGATCTTTAAACCCTGTCTGGCGCAGGGTTTCATATAAAACTATTGCTACAGAGTTGGAAAGGTTAAGAGATCTGATATCCGGGAGCATCGGTATCCTGATACATGATTCCCTGTTTTCCACAAGTATTTCCTCAGGTATGCCGGCGCTCTCTTTACCAAACATTATGAAATCATTTTCCGAATAAGACACATCAGTATACGTCTTTTCAGCCTTTGTGGTGGCATACCAGATCTTAGCTCCGGGATTCTTTATGAGGAAATCCTCGTAGTTGATATATCTGGTGTAATCGAGTTTATCCCAGTAGTCCATGCCGGCACGCTTTATCTGCTTTTCATCGATGCGAAAACCAAGAGGTTCTATGAGATGCAGTTTTGTGCCGGTGGCCACACAGGTCCTGCCTATATTTCCGGTATTGGCCGGTATCTCCGGCTGATGGAGTACTATATTCATTATTTATTTCTCGCTGCGAAGTCTTTCTATGAAATTGCTGATACGGGACAGAGCAACTTTAAGATTGTCTATCGAGTATGCATAGGAGATACGCAGGAATCCCTCTCCGCAGTCGCCAAATGCTGTACCCGGTACGACTGCTACCTTTTCCTCCTTAAGGAGTCTGGTGGCAAACTCATCACTGGTCATGCCAAACTCTTTAATGCAGGGGAATACATAAAAGGCTCCGTAGGGCTCAAAGCACTCAAGTCCCATCTCCTTAAAGGCATTCATGAGGAATCTCCTCCTCTGATTGTATGCATCCCTCATCTTTGCCACATCGTCATCTCCGTTTTTAAGAGCTTCTATGGCAGCATACTGGCTGGTAGTCGGAGCACACATGATGCAGAACTGATGGATCTTGGTCATCTGGGAGATGACCTCCTCGGGACCGCATGCGTATCCGAGTCTCCATCCTGTCATGGCATATGCTTTTGAGAAACCGTTTATCAGTATGGTCCGCTCCTTCATGCCGGGCATCTCGACGATTGAGACATGCTGATCCTTGTAGGAGAGCTCTGAGTAGATCTCATCGGAGATGACAAATAAGTCTTTCTCCTCGATGACCCTGGCGATCTTTTCAAGATCCTCTCTCTCCATGATGGCACCTGTAGGATTGTTGGGGAAGGGCAGTACGAGGACTTTCGTCTTTTCGGTACAGGCCTCTATTATTTCCTCAGGTGTCAGTCTGAA
>DFKO01000159.1 GCA_002373855.1 Lachnospiraceae bacterium UBA3643 | reverse complement strand
CCCTTGATATTGGCTCCCATACTGTTAAGGAAGTTGGCCAGATCTACTACATGGGGCTCTTTGGCTGCATTTTCTATAGTAGTCTTGCCGGATGCCATGCAGGCTGCCATCATGACGTTTATCGTAGCTCCTACGGAAACCTTATCCATAAAGATATGGTTGCCGGTAAGGTGCTCTGCATGAGCGATGATGGAACCGTGCTCTATCTCTACAGTAGCGCCGAGAGCTTTAAATCCCTTTAAGTGCTGGTCGATGGCCCTGATACCGATATTGCATCCGCCGGGGAGAGGTACCTCCGCATGACCGTACTTGCCAAGGAGTGCTCCTATCATATAATAGGAAGCTCTGATACGCTTCATGAAATCATCATCTATGATACATGCCGTGATATGTGAGCTGTCCATACATACAGTATGTCTGTCCCTGTGCTCAACCTTTACGCCGATACTCTCTATAGCCTGAAGGAGCACCATCGTATCACGGACATCCGGAACATTTTCTATTATAACGGGGTCATCTGTCATGACTGCTGCCGAGAGGATGGCGAGGGCTGCATTTTTTGCGCCGCCTATCTCGACTGTACCGTTTAGTGACTGACCACCAATTATTGCGTATTTATCCATAATAAGCCTCTATATTTTGAGTCTGAGCAAAATCAGGCCCAAATTCATGTGATATTATAATACACACATGATTCATTGTCAAAAATGACAAAAATATTACAAATTATTTATAAATAATTTAACGGGTTAACCTGAGTACCACCGATGATAATCTCAAAGTGGAGATGAGGTCCTGTTGAATTACCTGTGCTGCCCGATGCGGCGATCACCTGGCCCTGGCTCACCTGCTGGCCTGCAGATACATAAATCTTGCTAAGGTGGGCATACCGGGTAGTCTTGCCGTCGGGGTGGCTGATATCTATACAGTATCCGTATCCGCCTCGCCATCCGGCCGATACTACCGTACCGCCGCACGATGCGTAGATAGGCGTACCTGTAGGAGTAGCCCAGTCTATACCCTTATGATACGTAGATCCGATACCTCCCGGGGAACTTCTGTATCCGAAATATGATGAGATACGACCGCCGGCAAGAGGTTTGATATATGTAGGCGGCACGATGGTTCCGACCTCCACGATCTTTTGTATCGGCTCTGCTATGACTACCTCGTACACTGTCTCTTTATCGGTGATATCCGCATTTTCATGGGTGATACGCAGGACCGCCTCGTGGTATCCGGCAGACGGCTGCTGGCGGGTCACGGAGTCAGTGGTAAACCATGAATCGTTATAAATATATTCTGTAGGCAGGTTGTATGCCTCCTCAAGCTTGGCCTGCTCTGTCCATATAACCGAGAGGGCCGGCTCCGGCACAGTGATGACGAGTTCCTGGCCCGGCACTATTATGGAGTACTCATTATCGAGGGCACTGTTCATCTCTATTAAGGCATCCATAGGGAGGTTTACCTTTAATGAGATGCCGGATAGTGTATCTCCCGCCACTACCTCATATACCTGCTGGACCTCCTGCTCATTAAGGAGTATGTCCTCAACATATGCCAGGTCCATGACATCTTCCTCATCTATATATGCCTCAACTATCTCGATATTTTTTGAAAAGCCTATGCTCTCGATACCGTAGTCATATTTATCAAAGCCTGTCTTTAGCGTATCCTTTATATCCGCGATATCATACGAAAAATCACCCTCAAATCCTCCGGTGATGAATCCGTCTGCAAACTCTTCCGATACGACTTCATTGTCGCTGACAGACCCTGTATCCTTTTTATAAATATTTGCAGAGAGTACGCTGAGCTGCCTGGTCGTATCAAAGCCGAGGCTTACGTCAAATGTATTCTGGACATCATATACGGAGATGGCGTCCTCAAAAAAAGCAAGGACATCGTCCGAGCTCTTTAAGGTATAATTCTCGTCGCCTACTTTTATGTAGTAAGCTTTGCTCACCGAATCATCCACTGACTCTGAGAGGACGTTGTACATATTTTCTATGATCACTTCATCGGGATCTACACGGCCGCTGAGTACGGCAGAAGCCTCACATGAGATATCCGGGACCTCGACAAATACCATATTGCCGGATGCAGAGTCGGCCAGCATACATCTGGCCTCCCTGTAAAAGTCCCTGATCTTGCTCTCGCTGTCTGTGACGCCGACAACCACACCGTTTACACTGATGGTGTAACGGTTTAGTGCCTGGGTCTCATACTTTGCAATTGAGGGGAAAAAAATAATATAAAGAAAAACTATCAGGAAGATAGCCCTTAATTTTGATAATGATCTAAGTTTATCGTATCTGGAATGGTTATTTTTCGTATCACGCGAAACAGATGCCATTTTTTATAATACTCCGAACAGCTTAAGGAGGATTGCGATGATACCTGCCATGTCTACTCCGCCGAGGATCACTGCAAATATGGCGAGGATCTTGACCTGGTTCATGAGCGCCGCATTTTTCTTGACCTTCATCTCGAGGGCTTCTGTCTGGATATCGATCTTTTCATTTATGACAGCCTGAACGTTACGATATACCTTGACGCTCTCTCTGTGCATGAAGTCCTCATTTGTCTTGATCCTCTCCTCGAAAGCTTTCTTGTTTTCCTGCTCACGCTCGAGGGCTTCCTGCTCTCTCTGCTCTTTATCAGAGTCGTCATTTTTAGCTACGATATTTGAGTTCATCCTCTGCATGAACTCAACGATTTCACGGTTGTCCTGCTTAAGACCGTAGATAGCGCTGTCAAAGGATGTCTTTAATGAATTCTTGGACTCATCCTGACCTGCCTTTAATGTACGGATGCTCTCCTTGAGCTCATCGATGGATGCCATCGCATTATTAAGGGCCTCACTGTCTACCTCCTGGCCCTGGTCGCTGCTCTCTGCTGTCTTTTCAGAAAGTTTTAATAGGGCTGACTTGGTAGCCTCAACCGACTCAAAGAGTCCTCTTACATATGTATCAATAGTGTCTGTCTTTTCCTTAACAGAAGCGACAGCACTGCTGGTAGCAGTCATATCGGCATTAAGATTTGCGATATTGTCATTTACCGATGCATTAAGCACCGCAATATTATCATTAACGGAAGCAATACCTGCGTTAATGCTCTCTGCTGCAAATGTGTCGGTCTGACCTGCATTTGCATTTGATGCGGCAGTCTGCTCCTTGATCTCCTCAACCTTGTCTGCAAGGGCATTTGTAGATGCGATCACCTGGCTCATGGCCTCGTTTAATGCATCAGTCACAGATTCAGACATCTCTTTGGAGATAGCTGCAGCATCTGCGTCGCCCTCTTTTGCCTCTATCGAAAGAGTCCTGACCTTTTCGATACTCTCGTCTACGAGGGTATACATCTTTTCGGTCAGCTCAGCGTTTTTATAATTTAATTTCCTCATCTCCTGAAGAACGGCCTCGTATGCCTCAACCTGCTCCTCAAGTCCCTCCATCTGCATCGTATCTGCCTGGGAATTGGCTCTGATCATCTCCTGCGCGTTATAACGGTCTGCAAGGGTATCCATGAAGTTATCCATTCTAAAAAGTTCCTCCTGAAATATATAAACATGAATATACTCTTAATTTAATATGGCTGCCCAAAGGCATACCCATATATTTTATCATTTTTGGTAAATATATACAAGTTAACCATAGTTAACGGTTTCGTCTTGCCTCGTACATAAGCAGTGCCGCCGATACGGCCGCATTTAAGGATTCAGCCTGTCCGTCCATGGGGATAGTGACCGTGTCGGATGCGCACTCTATAGCCTCTTTTGTAAGTCCGTTCCCCTCATTTCCTATAAGGATTCCGACATTTCCCGAGTAGTCAGCGTCCCTATAATCGCTGTTAAACCCAAGAGCCGCAGCATGTATCCTGTATCCGGAATTTTTCATATCCTTCATTATGGCAAATATATCGCCGTAAGCTACGGGCATCCTGTATATGGCCCCCATTGTGGACCGTATTACCTTTGGTGAATATACATCCACAGAACCTTTGCTTAATAATATCCCTGCTGTCCCGGCTGCCTCTGCAGTCCGCAGCATGGTTCCGAGATTGCCGGGATCCTGTATATTTTCAAGAAGCAGAATGACTCCGCCTCCCGCAATGATATCCTTTACCTCATATGCCCGGTATCTTACTACCGTAAGTATGCCCTGGGGATTGACAGTACCGCTTATCTTCTCAAATACCCGGTCAGATACGGTCTCATATTTGATCATATCAAGTTTATTCCTGATATCAGCATCACAGCCGGCATTATTTAAAAAGCCCTCTGTTACATAGGCTTCCGTGATCAGCCGGGCCGGTGTCTCCGTAAACATGCGAAGGCCTTCCGCCGCAAAGCAGCCCTCTCTGCGTCTTGCCTTTGAACTTGTCTGAAGCTCGCATACATATTTTATTTTATTATTGGAAACAGATGTGATCATTGCAAAAAAATAATATCAGAATTACTCAGTTGTCTGATTATTCCTGATAAAGTATAAAAATTCCAGAATATGATCTGCGATAAGCTTTCTGCCCTCGGCATTGGGATAAAGCATATCGGGCTCAAGATATTTACCGGCTGTGGTCTCATTTATCTCAAAGCCGTAATAGTTATCGACAAAGGTCACTCCGGATATCATATTGCATACTCCGCTCATATGGGAGATATAATCTGCCAGTGTGCTGACGCCGTTGCTCGTAACATCGGCTCCCACAAGATTGCCGTTTTCATCGGGTATCATAAAATAAGACGGCGAGCATATTATGAGCTGCATATACGGAAACTGCCTCTGAAGTGCCTGAAATCCGTAAACCATCGCTCCCTGAAGGTTGTTGTAATTCTGGGAACCGTTGGCGGCAACTATTGATTCCGCGCTCTGGGACAGAGCCCTCGCCTCAAGATAATCATCCCTGCCAAGGCAGAGAATAAGTATATCGGTCAGTCCGAAATCCGTCTGATACAATTTCGCCACATAATACCGATATATGCTTTCATTATCTGTAAGAGGTGCCGCCTTTGAGAGCAGGTCGTAATCATGCAGCGACAGAAACTGCGCCAGATAGACAAATGAAAAAGCCTGCTCGGGATTGTCAAGACTATATGAATCGGTAGACAGACACCATGTCTGCCGAGGGAGTGCGATGGCTGTCACATTTGCTCCGGTCGCCTCCCGTATAAGCGCAGGTATGCCCGTCTCATCATTAAAGGAATATATGGAATTGTCACCTAATATGACGATATTCATCTTGCCGTCGTCCTCATACCCCGGCACATCATATGGATTGAAATACGAGTACCAGTCCAGGGATTCGCTTGAATAATCCTCGCTGAGCTCCACATCGGATATATTAAGGTCAGTCCCCCTTGACCATCTGATAATAAGAAAAACAATACATCCGAGAACAACAATGATCCCCGTCACGATGACCGGAGTGGCATAATGCAAAAAAACGTTGTCCGATCTTCTATTCTTTTTGTCACTGTGTCCGAATTCATCCGAATTATGTTTTGACATATTCGAAGTCTTCCGCTCCTGCGCAGCAATTTTTTCTAAATATTCTTTTCTTTTATTGCCTATGTTTTGTTCTTTCATAATGCAGTACTGTATTAGTCATTAATTGTAATAGTCTGATCACAATATCATTTTCTGTTTTCACACTTTTTCTTCCTTACCTGTTCTGCCGCAGTCAAAATATCTTTATTATATTTTAATTCCATAAGTAATGCCGGCTTGTCAGGATACTTCGGTCCAAATCGCATTGAGAAGTTTTAAAGAAATTCTGAATGATTTAAATGTCTCTACCCATATCTTATCATCTGTCGAATTTTTAAATTCTTCCAAAATCTCTTTATTGGGAATGAACACTTCTCCCAGAGCTTTATCATAGCCAAGATATCCGAGATGGATAAGCAATGACAATATATCATCCCTGCTCTCAAATGTAGTCATATCATTCTGATATTTTCCGTATTTCTTTATTGGCAGAATACCGGTCATATATGCCAAAGCGATATAGTCTTTTCCTTTAAACCAGTCTCTAAGAAAATCAAGATAAATCCTCTGATCTCTCTCATCATCTTTCCTTTCCCTGAATACGGCATCCCACTCATCAATCACTATTACATCATCTTTAAGGTTTCATATTCTGATCAACATTGTATCCCGGCAAATTAGTCTGATACCATTTATCTGAGGGTTCACCCAAATAAACAATCACCATATCCCCCAATAATACCACGCTTCCTTCTTCGGGGTACGATGGCATATCATTATGAGCCAAATATTCAAGCGCATCTATGATATCGTCTGATGTTGCACTGTTAAATAATTTTCCTCGAAGTTCCATAAATGCTTTTATACGATGAATTGCACCGCCATCCCATGAAAAAAATGAAGCTCCCAGCGTAACATTTTTGGGTTCAATTTCTATTTCAGGTTCACATGAACCGATAGTAACAAGCGTCTTCGGAGTACCGTCTGAAGTGATCTTGTTTACATCATTTATTATCGAATCAGCCAAAGTACAATCATATTCATAAGCCTGATATGCCGAATAATAAATCATATTCATATTCGAAGCATTTGATAGCAACATCCATATTGTTAATATATATGCTATGACAATAAGAACTGATCTTTTATTGTTTACCCTGACATGATCCGGTTTTATGTAATCAAAAAGACAAAGCAACTCTATCATTCCGGAAAGGGACAACGCAAGCATTACCCTCCCGTGGGTCTTATATGTTCCGAGAGCTATATATAATGAAAACGGTGCCATTACAAACAATGCCGAAAGCATAACACACTTAATTTTTTCAATAAAACCCTTTGCATGTATTATTCTGATTACAGAGATAATGCAAAATATCGTTGTCAAAATCATTATCGGCAAACCGCCATATATGATCTCATCCTGTATCTTAATAGCAAAAGAAACACGAATCACATTTGCAAATGCCATAAAAGCCGCTTTCAGCACATTGTCTTCCGAAAACCATCCGATATAGTTATTGGAAAGATAACCTGGCATCCCACTTTCGGCTGATATGAAAAAATTGATCAAAAAATAAAGACCGATTGCCATGATACAAAGTACTGTCCCTTTTATCATAATTCCGAAGAATTTTTCCTTATTCCAATGATTCAAACAACACTTTGCCATTATAGCTGTAAGATATACACATATAAAAGCCTGATAACTACCTATGGCTAATGTAAGGAGTAACACAATTGCAGCACGATCTATCACCCCTCCGAACGGATGTATGGTCAGCCAAAAGGCAATAGATGTAAGCAGCATTGCAATCGAAACAGACAGTATTATTTCAGAAAAAGCAAAAATCTCTCCAACACAGAATGGTACTGTTGAAAAATAAGACAATGCTATAAATCTTGACAATGGAGAGTGATTTTCTTTAAAAAAACATAAACCAAAAATAAAACCGGATATATTCCATAAGACAATAGAGCTAAAGTCAGTAAAAAAAGGAATAATACGACCATTTGCATACACCTTGCCAAGTAAATAATTTGTAAATCGCTGGGCAGCTAAAAAAAGCTCCGGTCTGCTTTGAGTATTATAATGAAATTCTTCATCAATAAGTACCATATGATGCGTAAGCATGAAGCCAAAGCAAATGCAAGAAAAAACTATTGAGTAAAATAATATTTTTTTATTTTTTTCAATATAATACTTAATATCATCCTTTAGCATATAATATTATCTTCTTTCTCTTAAAAATATCAAAGAATCTTGCTCATCTCGTACTCGTACTCGGGAATCTGCTTTTCCATTGCAAGAGCCTCATCGATATCGAAGTCGACAAACTGACCGCCCTTATATGCGACAACACGGTTTGTCTTGCCCTCTGTTAAGAGGTCTGCTGCCAACGAGCCCATTATTGAAGCGTAATATCTGTCCTTACAGGTGGGAGAGCCGCCTCGCTGCATGTAGCCAAGGATTGTGGCTCTTGTCTCCATACCTGTGGCTGCCTCGATACGCCTTGCCATGGATGTGGAATGACCGATACCCTCGGCATTTATAATGATATGATGCTTCTTGCCGTTCTTACGGTTCTCAATGATATGATTAATGATCGTCTGTTCATTATAATCATACTTCTCGGGTAGGAGGATGTCCTCAGCTCCGTTTGCAACACCGCACCAGAGTGCGATATATCCTGCATTACGGCCCATTACTTCAATGATCGAGCATCTCTCATGGGATGATGATGTATCCCTTACCTTATCAATCGCCTGCATCGCGGTATTGATCGCTGTATCAAATCCGATCGTATAATCGGTACATGCGATATCAAGGTCGATGGTTCCCGGAAGTCCTATCGTATTGATGCCCTCATGCGAAAGCTTCTGGGCGCCTCTGTACGAACCGTCACCGCCGATAACCACAATTCCGTCTATACCGTGCTTTCTGCATATGTCGGCTGCTTTCTTTACACCCTCTTCCGTGCGGAATTCTGCGCATCTTGCAGTACCGAGTATTGTTCCGCCAAGGCCGATGATCTCTGATACGGAATGACGCTCCATATCGATGATCTCCTCCTGGAGAAGTCCCTGGTATCCCTTCTTTATTCCCTTGACTTTAAGTCCGTTTGAGAGTGCTTTGCGTACCACGGCTCTGATAGCCGCGTTCATTCCCGGCGAGTCGCCGCCGCTTGTAAGCACACCTATCGTCTTTACCTTTTTAACTCCACTCCCGGTTTCTGCTGCTTTTTTCTTTGCGGGCATTTTGCTACCTCCATGATTAATATCTGTACTGAATATATTTTAATAAATGATATGATCTTTTACCCGATATATTTTATGATAAAAAATCCCGTATTTCAATAAATTTAATAGCTGACGACGACGGTACCCTCACCTGTAATGGCAGTGAGTCCCTTTATGAGATGGTCGTCTGCATTTACCGTCTTGCCGGGAGGGAGGCTCACGACCTTTCTCGTATCCATCTGGACAAGACGTACGCAGTCCCGTCCGTCCGACTCGTTCATGAGTTCCTCGCACCTAGGTAATAAAAGTGCCTGCTTATCGGCATTGTCAAATCTAATCCAGACTATCCTCGGTATCTCATCAAAGGGTACCACATCAGAAGCGATGAGCTGTCCGTCTTTATTACCGTCAAACTGGACCCGGCCGGTTATGGCTACCCTGGCATTTTCCGTGAGGATATGTGTAAACGATCTGTATACCCTTGGGAATACCACGACCTCAACTGTGCCGTAGAGATCCTCTATGGTTAAAAAGCACATGGCTTCGTTTTTCTTTGTATACTTGGTCTTGATCTCTGTGATCATGCCGCCGATGGTGACTGTGGCGTTATCTTCCGCAGCGCACTGGCCTGTCTCCTCGTCTATATAAAAGTCAGTCGACTTGGCATTAAGTCTCTTGTCCCAGAGCTTTTCATATTTTTCAAGGGGATGACCGCTGACATAACTGCCCAGGACATCCTTTTCAAAATAGAGGATGATCTCCCTGTCAAACTCTCCGAGGTTTTCGGGGATGTCGAGTTTTAATACCTCCTTGTCCTCATCGTCGATAAAATCAAAGAGGGACATCTGGCCTGCCATATTGTTTTTCTGTCTCGCATGGGTGGCATCCATCACATCAAGATAGACGCCCATCATCTCTTTCCTCGTATATCCGAAGCAGTCGAGGGCGCCGGCTTTTATAAACGACTCCACAGCCTTTTTGTTGACACCGCCGTCCATGGTACGCTCTGCAAGATCCTGGAGATCCCTGTACGGTCCGTGCTCCTCCCTCTCTGCAATGATGTAATCGATGATGTTGATACCCACTCCCTTTATGGCAGTCAGGGCGTATCTGATATTGCCTCCCGATACGGAAAATCCCACATCGCTCTCATTGATATCAGGGGCCAGGACCTGGATACCCATGGCCTTGCAGGATGCGATATATCCTGACATCTTTGTAAAGTTGCTCATGAC
>DFKO01000037.1 GCA_002373855.1 Lachnospiraceae bacterium UBA3643 | reverse complement strand
GAAGAAAGGGACTCCATATATCTGCGCTGTCCCTCTGCATAAATTGTATCAAAGGCAAGAGATGATTTACCCGAGCCCGAAAGCCCCGTCATCACCACAAATCGGTTTCTCGGAATTTCCAGATCGATATTTTTCAGGTTATGCTCTCTGGCACCTCTTATGCTTATTATGTCTCTCTTTACCTGCTCTGCAGGCTTCATCTTCTTTGCCGGCATTTCTCTTCTCCCATGGGTTTCATTGCATTTTCATCTGTCATTGATTTTCATTAAGGAATTTCTTTAATTCGATAAGCTTGTCTCTGAGCTCCATTGCCGCCTCAAAGTTAAGCTCTGCTGCCGCCTTCTTCATCTGCTTCTCCACAGATGCGATGACCTTCTTAAGCTCTGCCTCGTCCATTGACTCAGGATCCTTTGTGAGCTCCTCCTTTGTCTCCTCGACCTTCCTGCTGATCGCGATCAGGTCACGAACGGCTTTCTTTATGGTTGTAGGCGTTATTCCGTTTTCCTCATTATATTTCTGCTGGATCTCTCTTCTTCTCTTTGTCTCGCCAAGAGCTTTTTCCATAGACTCGGTCATATTATCGGCATACATTATGACCCTGCCCTCCGAGTTTCTGGCAGCCCTGCCTATAGTCTGGATGAGTGAAGTCTCGCTCCTAAGGAAGCCCTCTTTATCGGCATCCAGTATTGCGACCAGAGTCACTTCGGGAATATCAAGTCCTTCACGGAGCAGGTTTATTCCCACCAGAACATCGAATACATTCAGTCGCATGTCTCTGATTATCTCGCCGCGCTCCAGTGTATCTATATCCGAATGGAGATATTTGACCCTGATGCCAACGCCGGCTATATAATCGGTAAGATCCTCAGCCATCTTTTTGGTGAGGGTCGTCACCATTACCTTTCCGCCCTTTTTTGTCTCCTTCCTGATATTGGCGATGAGGTCATCTATCTGCCCTTCGATCGGATGAACCTCCACCTCCGGATCAAGAAGTCCGGTAGGCCTAATCACCTGCTCTGCCCGAAGGAGCTCATGCTCCTCCTCATATACAGAGGGTGTCGCCGATACAAACAGCATCTGGTCTATCCTCGATTCAAATTCCGTAAAATTGAGCGGTCTGTTATCAAGTGCCGACGGCAGTCTGAATCCGTAATCCACAAGAGTCGTCTTTCTGGACCTGTCTCCTGCGTACATTGCACGGATCTGAGGGATGGTCATATGGGATTCGTCGATGATGATAAGGAAATCCCCCTTAAAGAAATCCATTAGACAATGAGGCGGCTGTCCCGGCTTTAAGCCCGTCAGATGCCTTGAATAGTTCTCTATTCCCGAGCAGACCCCCGTCTCTCTAAGCATCTCTACATCAAATGCCGTTCGCTCGCCGATCCGCTGGGCTTCGATAAGCTTGTCCTCACTCTTAAAATATGCCACCCGTTCCTTTGCCTCCGCCTCTATGGCAAGGCAGGCTTTCTCCATCTTTTCGGAGGAAACCACATAATGGGATGCCGGAAATACGGAAAGATGCTTCAGCTGGGCGATAACCTTGTATGTGACCGGGTCAAGCGTAACGATCCTGTCAACCTCATCTCCGAAAAATTCCACTCTGTAGATATAGTCGCTCTTCTCGGCGGGATTGATCTCCAGCACATCTCCTCTTACTCTGAACGAACCTCTCGTCAGATCCATATCATTTCTCTCATACCTTATGGAAATGAGCTCCTTGATTATATCGTCTCTGCCCTTCTCCATACCGGGTCTGATGGATACGATCATCCCCTCATAATCATCGGGAGAACCGAGACCGTATATGCACGATACAGAGGAAACCACGACTACATCCCTGCGCTCCGACAGTGATGCCGTAGCAGAGAGTCGCAATCTGTCTATCTCATCATTGACCGATGAGTCCTTTTCAATATAAGTATCCGATTGGGGTATATACGCCTCGGGCTGATAATAATCATAATAGCTGACAAAATATTCCACCGCATTCTCCGGGAAGAATTCCTTCATCTCTCCGTACAACTGACCCGCAAGAGTCTTGTTATGGGATATGATGAGCGTCGGTTTATTCAAGGCCGCTATGACATTGGCCATCGTAAAGGTTTTACCCGAGCCCGTAACACCAAGAAGGGTTTCAAACTGGTTGCCCTGTCTGAACCCTTCAACGAGTTCCTGTATTGCCCTTGGCTGATCACCTGTTGGTTTGTAATCAGAGTGTAATTTAAAGTCCATTTTTCTGTTTATACTATATAAATCCTTTTTTGCTGTATACGGGTATTATTTTACACTATCAAAAAAATATTATCATTACTAAAGTTCCGGGAGATCAATTGAGCAGGCATGAATTAACAAATCTGATTTTAAGAATATATTCTTAAGCAAATTACACAATACATTCTTATGCTCATTATGATATGGTTAACATAAGTCAAGAAATCAAATCATTTAATCTGATAATCTGCGTCAAAGGGAGGCTCGTCTTTATGGCTGCTTCAAAAAGAGGCATGAATCTGAAATATTATGAAATAATTTATGAAAGAATATGCGCCGTATTAACAGACACAAACGAATCAACTAAAGAAATCGCAATCAGAACCGGTCTGCATCAGACTACCATCTCAAATATTTTTAATAAAAAAGCTATCGGGTATAAAGCAATATTGAAAATATCGGATACATATTTTGTAAGTCTTGATTTTCTCGCCGGTAAATCCAATGATGTGGGCAATTATCACATAAACAATCCCGAGCGTTTTGCAAAGATGATTCACACTGACCATATTGATAATCCGAGGGAAATAACGATAAAAATAGTGCCCGGTGAGGACGTCAGCGATCATATGATAGATTTAATCTGCGGGGTAAACCCTGATGACGATTATGTAACAAAGCTCAAAAAAGTATCCGGCAGAATGCAGGGATATCTATTCCGTCTGATGGAATTATACAATCACACAAAATGAACTCATATATTAAGGTTCATCGGGAATTCTCCCATTCATCATATACTCTCGGGGGAGAGTTAGTTCAGGGCACCTTTTCAGGTGCCCTATGGACGTTTAATAATTATTTAAGAAATTCACTTTTTGTTATATGGTATAATTATAAAAAATTTTTGTATAAAAAGAAGGGAAAGGGAACAGGAATATGAGCATGGTAATAGAGATTAAGAATGTATCAAAAGAATTCAAAGTCCTAAACCGGAGAGAAGGTCTTAAAGGAAGCATTAAAGATCTCTTCTCAAGGGATTACAAAATAGTCAAGGCTGTCGATGATATCAGCATGACGATAGATCAGGGCGAAATCGTCGGATACCTTGGTCCTAACGGTGCCGGAAAATCAACAACCATAAAGATGATGACCGGTGTACTTGAGCCAAGCAGCGGAGAGATCATAGTAAACGGAAGGATTCCTTATAAAAACCGTACACAGAATGCTGCGGAGATCGGTGTAGTATTCGGCCAGCGCAGCCAGCTCTGGTGGGCACTTCCCCTGATTGAATCGTTCAAGCTGTTAAAGGATATATATGGTATCTCCGACGCCGATTACAAAAACATGATGGACTTTTATCAGTCTCAGGTAGACATAGAGCCTATTTTACATAAACCGGTCCGTCAGATGTCTCTTGGCCAGAGGACTCTCTCTGACATTCTGGCTGCATTTTTACACAACCCCAGGATCGTTTTTCTCGATGAACCTACAATCGGTCTTGATGTATCCATGAAATCAAAGATACGTACTCTTATTCATGCGCTCAATAAAGAGAAAAATACAACCGTCATTCTGACAACCCACGACATGGGAGACGTTGATGCACTCTG
>DFKO01000223.1 GCA_002373855.1 Lachnospiraceae bacterium UBA3643 | reverse complement strand
AGAGGTGTGCGACGCAAGGATACCTCTTGCCAGCAAGAATCCTGACATAGACAGGCTTGCAAACGGCAAGTCAAGGCTCATACTCCTGAATAAAAGTGATCTGGCAGACGACCAGGTAAACGATGCGTGGGTAAAATATTATAAGGAAAAAGGTTTTGGATGTATTCTTGTCGATTCAAGAAAAAGTGTCGGATTTAAGAATATCAAATCAGCTGTTTTAACCGCATGCAGTGCCAAGATTGAGAGAGACAGAAAGAGGGGTATTTTAAACAGACCGCTAAGAGCCATGGTTTGCGGTATCCCCAATGTCGGTAAATCAACTTTTATAAATTCTTATGCCAAAAAGGCCTGTACAAAGACAGGAGACAAGCCCGGCGTCACAAAAGGAAAACAGTGGATAAGGCTTGATAAGACACTGGAACTTTTGGATACTCCCGGCGTACTCTGGCCAAAGTTTGAAGATGAGCAGGTAGGACTCCATCTGGCCATGACAGGCTCTATTAATGATGAGATACTGCAGAAGGATGAACTGGCGGTAAGTATCATCAAATTTATGAAAGAGTCATATAAAGGGCGACTGGCTGAACGTTATAATATTAATGAAGAACTTGAAGATATTGACATCCTCTCAGACATATCAAAAAACAGAGGCTGCCTTATTAAAGGCGGGGAAGTTGATGTCATAAAAGGATCAAAACTTTTAACAGATGATTTCAGATCCGGTAAACTCGGACGTATATCATTGGAAAGACCGTAATATTGAGCAGGATTAATTTGGATGATGATCTTGAATACTTTGATGTCCGTAAAAATACTCAGGAAAAAAAGAGTGATCCGGACGAGAAAGTAAAAAAAGACCCTGATATCAAAAAAAGAAAAAAATCAAAAAAAACCGGAATGCAAAAATTTCTGGCGGACAGTCTGTATATCCTGGCAGTACTGATCCTGGCAGTACTCTTTGTAAAATATGTGGGTCAGCGGACTACGGTCATCGGATCGAGTATGGAGCCGACACTTTCTGACGGAGACAGCCTCATAGTCGATAAGCTGACATACAGGATCAGCGACCCGAAGAGATTTGACGTAATAGTATTTCCGTTTCAGTATGAGGAGGGAACATATTATATAAAGCGTATAATAGGCCTCCCCGGAGAGACAGTCAGGATAGATGAGGACGGCAATATATATATAAACGGTAATCTCCTTACCGAAAACTACGGCGCAGCAGTTATGACGGACCCCGGTATTGCGATAAATGAAATCGTCATAGGAGAGGATGAATATTTTGTCCTTGGTGATAACAGAAATCATTCATCTGACTCGAGGACCCAGGCAGTAGGTCTGGTAAAGAGGGAAGATATCCTTGGCAGGGCGTTCATTCGTATTTTTCCCCTAAGGAAAATAGGCTTTGTAAAACACGGATAATTAAAGGCAGATTCCGTTTTGGAATCTGCTTTTTTTTGATATAATGAAATTTATGAAAAAGACATCTGAAATAGCAAAAGAATATAAAGCACTTACTGAAAAAGACTACGAAGCATTTATCATGGAATATGCCTCCGATGAGCGCTCTGCCGTAATTAAAAACGTTGAATCCGTCAGGAAAAAAATGGCAGCCCTTGAAAAAGAAAAAAAACGCATGTACATGATGTATGAGTTTGAACGAAAATACCCGGATTGTGCATATATATGCGGAGTAGATGAGGTGGGCAGAGGACCGCTGGCAGGTCCTGTCGTGGCAGGCGCAGTCATACTGCCTAAAGATTGTGACATATTATATCTAAATGATTCTAAGCAATTGTCCGAAAAAAAGAGAGAGGACCTTTTTGTACAGATAATGGAAAAGGCTGTTGCAACAGGTATAGGACAGGCCGATTCAAAGAGGATAGATGAGATCAACATCCTCCAGGCAGACTATGAAGCTATGCGTGAAGCAATCGGAAAACTCGGCGTCATGCCGGAGGTACTCCTAAACGATGCGGTAACCATACCTATGATCGAAATTACTCAGGTGCCGATCATCAAAGGTGATACAAAGAGTGCATCCATTGCAGCGGCCTCGATTATAGCTAAGGTAACCAGAGATCATATGATGGAATCATACGACTCTGTATATCCCGAATACGGATTTGCTTCAAATAAAGGGTATGGCAGCGCTGCCCATATAGAAGCTATCAAGAAATACGGACCGTGCCCGATACACAGACGATCTTTTATAGGAAACTTTATTTAATATTTTATGAATGTAAACAATATCGCATTACAAAACAGGATATATGTCAATGACGCAGGAGAGCGGGCGGCAGAAGCAGTCGTATCAAAAGAGAGCGAAGTCGCAAAACTCGCCAGCGGTCAGACTATCACGGGCAGGATATCATCTGTGGAAGGCAATAATGCGACTATCAACATAAACGGAAATGAGATAAATGCCAAGCTGGAGGGCAATATGGCTCTTAATGAAGGCCAGATGGTCACATTTTCCGTAAAGGGAGCAAGTGACGCCCAACTCACCCTGGCTCCTTTATATACCAATCTCAATTCTGAGGAGATGGCATCAAAGGCTCTCTCGGCTGCAAGTATACCTATTTCGGAAGAGTCCCTTGAGATAGTAGGCAAGATGATGGACGCCGGTGTGAGTATTGATAAGGATACTCTCGGTGCCATGGTTCATGCGTCCATGGAATTTCCCGAGGCCGATATAAAGAACCTCTCTGAAATGCAGAGATACGGACTGGATATTAATGAAAATAACATAGAAAAGTTTTCTGCATTTAAAAATTATGAAAACCAGATCACAGGCGGCATGGACAAGATCGTTGACAGTATAGCCGACGGTTACAAGGAACTCCTCGCAGCAGGTAAATCACTGGAGGCAAACGAGCTGATGTCGTCAGTCTTAAAGACCTTTTCAGGTGTGACAGATTCAGACGGCGGCATGGCAACAGTCACTGTAGCCAACGAAGCCAATGCAAAGACACTTGAGGTAGGCTCACCAAATCAGACCATGCTGGCATCAGATGTTCAGGGGCTCGGCGACGGAGGCGAATCCCTCATCAGGGAAAAGATGGTAATAAGCGAGGAGGCTCTGCTCCTTAAAGGAGAGGATATCAATCCGTCGGTAGAGGTATTAAAACAGGAAGCTGATGTGATAAATGAAGAGAATATCAGAAATCTCGAGACGAGAGTGATAGAGCCCGGCAGGGAACAGCAGACGGTAAATACCGAGACAGCCCAGAAGGTCGCAGATGCCTGGACGGCCCTTGATAATACGGATAAGTCCGCTATGGTAGATATATTGAAACAGTCGGGACTCGGAGAAAATGAAGCAAAATTCCTTTTATCTGAAAATGCTACCACAAACGATTTCTTTGAGGCAACCAGGAGTATATTAAGCTCCGGAAATGTAAGCGAAGCCATGATGAATATGCTTGAGTCCGATGATTTCAGCAGTATGCTGAAACAGCAGATACAGTCCCAGTGGCTCCTGTCACCGATAGATGTGGAAAACAAGCAGACTGTCGAAAAACTTTATGACAGATTAAATGAGCAGGTTAAAGATCTGACATCCGCAATAGAGAGCATATCAATGCAGGGCAGTGAACTGGCAAAAAATCTGGACAATATGAATCAAAATCTCGATTTTATGGAACAGATGAATCAGATGATGCAGTATGTCCAGCTCCCTCTGAAAATGAATGGCTCGGAAGCTACCGGCGATCTCTTTGTATATACAAATAAGAAATCACTGGCAGAGAATAACGGAAGCGTCAGTGCATTGCTCCATCTTGATATGAAAAATCTCGGACCCCTTGATGTATATGCATCGATAAATACAGGGTCCAATAAGGTAACAACCAGATTTCAGCTCTCTGATGATTCGCTGATCGATTTCATGCAGAGCCACATGCATATATTAAATGAGCGTCTTGAAAAGAGAGGATATGCGATCACATCTGAGGTCGGTGCATTAGAGGGGGCGGATAAAAGACCTGATGCACCGGGTATGCCCGTGGCAGCACCTGAAGGTACACTCATTAAAAAGACAGGCTTTGAGGCATTTGCGTAAAGGATATAATAAATGGCAAACGATCCAAAGAAAGAAAAAAGAAAACAGGCCATCGCCCTTGAGTATGATCCGAATGATGCGGCTCCAAAAGTAATCGCATCAGGTGTCGGAGCTCTTGCCGATAAAATCATTGAAAAGGCAAAAGAGGAATCGGTGCCCATACATCAGGACGGGAAACTGGCGGATACCCTCTCAAGGCTTGAGATCGGAGAGATGATCCCGCCGGAACTCTATGAGGTAGTAGCCGAGATACTTGTGTTCGTTGATGCTATGGATAAAATACGAGCTAAATCCAAGGACGGAAGACTGTAAATGCCTGTAAAAACAAATAAACGAAAACTAGGTGAAGAGATAGAGGCCCAGTGTGTCTTTTATCTGCAGAGCCGTGGCGTTAAGATATTAAATAAAAATTATTCCTGCAGGTTCGGAGAGGTCGATATCATAGGCCTCGTCAAAACTCCCGATTTAAATAATCCTGATAAGTTATGTGATACACTTGTCTTTTATGAAGTGAAATTCAGAAAGACAGGTAAAAATGACGTGGCTGAAGCTGCCGTAAATGTAAGAAAACAGCAGAATATATGTAGAGTATCCGATTATTACAGGATGATGAAGCATATAAGCGGGGATACACAAATCAGATTTGATGTGATCGGAGTAAACGACAGAACCATTACTTTATACGAAAATGCATTTGAATATATACCGTCAATGTAAGAGTGACATAAATATTATTGTCATTATCTGTTAAGGGGGAAAATATGTCTGTAAACATGAAAGTGAAAAAACTGACGATGACGAGAGAGGGAAAGTATCTTAAGTCATATGTCCTTGATTATGAGAGTGATGACGGCCATAAAAAGTCGTATGAGTTTGTGAGCCACAGAAAGTTAAACGGGCCTGAGGATATCGGCAATCATGTGAGCGGCGTATCCATGTGCGTGATAAAGGATGGCAGACTTCTGCTCCTTAAAGAGTTTCGTATGGCAGTCAACCGATTTATATACGGGATGTGTGCCGGTATGTGGGATGAAGGAGAAGAACTGGCTGAATGTATGAAGAGGGAGCTGTACGAAGAGACAGGCCTTAAATTAAAGAGAGTCCTTCATGTACTGCCGCCCAGCTTTGCCGCTGTATCAATGTCGGATATAAAAAATCAGATAGCGATAGTGGAGGCGGAAGGTGAGATAGCCGACCATGCTACATATAACGAAAATATCAGTGCGGCTTTTTATGATAAAGACGAAGTACGCCATCTGATAGATACCGCCGAGTTTTCGTCGAGGGCCCAGGTACTGGCATATTTTTATACTGAGGGTTGCCTTGACAAGTATTTTTAATATATTTACACTTTATATTGTTTTCTATTATCAATGAAAAGAGGTTTTTATTATGACTTTATTTGAGGAATTAAAAGAGAGAGGGCTCCTCGCTCAGCTCACTGATGAGAAAGAAATAGCCGAGCTTATCAACAACGGCAAGGCTACATTTTATATAGGTTTTGATCCTACAGCAGACTCACTTCATGTAGGCCATTTTATGGCACTGTGCCTGATGAAGAGAATGCAGATGGCCGGAAATAAACCCATTGCATTACTTGGCGGTGGTACAGGTATGATCGGGGATCCTTCCGGCAAATCAGACATGCGTAAGATGCTGACCCCTGAGACTATAGCTCATAATGTGGAATGCTTTAAAAAACAGATGAGCAGATTTATCGATTTTTCAGATGGTAAAGCCCTGATCGTAAATAATGCAGACTGGATTCTTAATATGAATTATATCGATGTCCTCCGCGAGGTAGGACCGCACTTTTCGGTTAATAATATGTTAAGGGCAGAGTGCTACAAGCAGCGTATGG
>DFKO01000087.1:4845-5225 GCA_002373855.1 Lachnospiraceae bacterium UBA3643 | reverse complement strand
TCCAGTTCCTTGAGGGCTATGTTTAATGCTGTCTCATCAAAGAGATAGAGTGCCGTTAAGTATCCGTCATAATCATCCGTCACTTCCACAGTGTCTGATAGTAGCGCCATATCCTTTAGGTCAATGCGCTTCATGTTGACCCTGAAATCTCTCTCTCCAAACTTTATGCTCGTCTCGACTTCATCCTCCTCTTTTGTGGGGAATCTGTCTTTTGTGATCTCGGGAAATACTGTATGGACCAGATGATTTTTGATCCTGTCCTTCTCAACCACTTCCTCAAAAGCCTTGTTGATCCAGATGACCCTGCCCTCCTCGTCAAGGAGTGCATACGGCAGTTCCAGTTCCTTTAAGAGCCTTTTTTGTATCTGACCGTATTCCGT
>DFKO01000087.1:465-4726 GCA_002373855.1 Lachnospiraceae bacterium UBA3643 | reverse complement strand
ACAAAGTACACTACGAGAAATCCCGATACTATAAATCCGCATGTGAGATTGATCGTATACAGTCCTATATTGACCAGTACCAGTACAAAGCCCAGTATCAGCGGGACGTTCAGATACGATCGCAATTTTCCTTTAACCTTCTGTTTGTTTTTCATTTCCTTGCATACCTTTAATCAGTAAATAACTGAACCCAGTAATATCTGTATCCTCCGGCTGTCTCATAATAGCCTACGCCTATATGAGTAAATCCGGCAGTCAGTATGTTTTGTCTGTGTCCCGGCGAGTTCATCCATGCCGTCTCTACAGCTGTCGGAGAGGTCTGGCCTGCAGCGATATTTTCACCGGCAGTCATATACGGGACATTGCACTGACTGAGTACCGTAAAGCAGCTGGTACCGTCAGGTCTGGTATGATCAAAGAGTGACACTATCTCCTGGGCACGGATGGCTGCTGCCTGATTAAGCTCTGTGGTAGCAGTAACCGGTGAGAGTCCGTTGGCCGCTCTGTCGGCATTTACGAGATTCACTACCTCTGCAATATATGAGTTGGCTGCAGATGATGACTCCGATGCCGGTACCTGGGTTGTCTCCGACTTGGTCGCTCCGCATACCGAGCATGTATAGATAACAGTCTTGTTGGTGCCGTCTATCGTAGTGGATGTCACTACATAGCTGTGTTCAAGAGCCGATCCTGTGGTAGCACCGCATCGTTTGCAGGTGCTGGGTGCCGAGCATGTAGCGGCTGCGTAGTCATGACCCAGGGCTTCTCCCTCTGTAGCACCGCACCTTGTACATGTCTTTGGCTCTGTACATGTGGCATCTTTATAATCATGACCGAGAGCCTCTCCCTCTGTGGCTCCGCACCGTTTACATTTTTTAGGATCTGTACACGTAGCGGCTGCGTAGTCATGACCCAGGGCTTCCGTACCGGTCTCCCCGCATCTTGAACATGTGGCAGGCTCCGTACATGTAGCCTCGCTGTAGTCATGGCCAAGGGGCTTACCGTTTATGGCTCCGCATCTGGTACATACCTGGGCTTTTGTACATGTGGCCTCTGTATAAGTATGGCCTTCCTCGGCACATATCTCAGCGGGAGTCTTTTCTTTATCTTTATCCTTTTCGGAATCTTTATCATCTCCGGTGGTATCCTGAGTCACCGTATTTGCTGACTCGGTACTGCCGGCACTGTTTGCATTTTCGGTTACATCCGTTATGACGTAATCATTGTCTGTATTGGCAGGCTTTGGATTAGCCGCGCCGATTAATTTAGCGAGGATATATACTCCTACTATTATTATGAGGACAAGGGCAGCGATGGCCGATATGATAAAGGCCTTTTTATCCTTTGCCTCTTTCTCCGATTCACCGTCATCCGGATCGTCCGGTGGTGTAACCGGGGGCACAGTCTTAACCGGCGATGTCGGTGTCTTAACCGGCTCTGCCTCTGTCATAATATCCTGCTCTGTCTCAGGTGCTGCCTCGGATACAGTCTCTGTCAGGGACTCCGGCAGTTCTACCAGGTCCGGCGCGTTGGCATACTCTTCATTAACGGGAGCAGACCCTGCTGCCAGCTCCGTAAGGTCTACAGTCACTTCATGATCGGGCATGTTTGCTGTCTTGTCAAAGTCATACCTGCCCTCTTTTTCGGATACCTTTTCCTCAGGTATCCCCCACTCATTTTCTTCATTAAAGTTGTCGCTCATTAAAATGACCTCCGTGATTAAAACCACTGCCCTCTATTATAGCATATCTTGGCTAAAATGTTACAATTCTGTTACGGCGGACGGTTTTGCATACAGCAAGTCCAAACAGGCCGAGGATATCCATTATCCCGCCGATTTTCCTGTAATGATCATGATAAAACCGTACAAATACGTTTGTGGTGACGAGGACATCCCTTATCACCATGGTATATCCGTTTCCCGCTTTATCCGATGCCGTTATCCGTATATCCTTTGCGATATTATCTCCGGGGATAACAATATAATAAATGCCATCTTCATAAATCACATTTAATACCCTGTCTCCCTGCACTGCGCTCACAGATGATATGCCGTATCCGTCGGAAATGATAAATCCCGTCTTATACCGGTCTGCATTTATTGACATATCATCTTTTATATTTAGCGGTATTATCGTCGGCGCTGTATTATCCACCGTAAATCTGATGAGTCCGTCCCATGATCTTCTCGTGTTTCCAATATTGCCTGCATAGTCCTCTGTCCTGATATTCAGCTCATATACTCCGTCTGATGCAAAATAGTCACCGGGCAGGAGATATGTATAACATGTCCTGCCGTCTGCCATCTCCTCCGTCTCTGTCTTTATATCGTCTTTATCAAGGGTAACCGTAATACCGTTATGAGTGATATAGATCTCACCTGCAACTATCTCATCAAAGTTTATCTCCCGGATAATGATGTCTCCCGTCTCATTTACAAAGCTGCCGTTTAGCTTTACTGCTTCATCGGAAACCTCATAATCGGAACCGTATCGGTTTATCGTAAATGAAATACATTCCGACGATTCATTTCCCGCCAGGTCCGACGTGATTATATTTAGTTCATAAATGTCATCCGATTCCTTTACATACTCAGGATCAGGGAGCGTAAAAATCTCCCCTGATAAATATGATGTCCCGATATCCGACAAATCGGTTTCGCCGTTATTAAGCCCTGATAATATGATCCTCGTTTCGTCCCCATCATAATTAATATCCCGGAGAGTTATCACCGGGACCAGTTCCCCGTTATATGAACAGCCGTCACTTACTCCCTCCACCGTGATCCCCGGCGGTGTCTTATCTATCACAAAGTCCGGCGACGATGCATCCTCTCCTGTATTGCCCGCCCTGTCCGATGATGATACATATATACCGTATCCGCCGTCTTTGGTTATGGTTAATTCGGCTATATGATCATCTCCGTCATTTATCCACGTGACATCCTTTATCTCTGATAATGCTCCGTCCAGACTTTCCACGATATTTATCCTTGCGGGATCGAAATACTTTTCCTTTACGAGGACCGTCACCGTACTGTCATGATTTATATATCCGTCAGTCAAAGCTGTCTCTCCGTTTACGGTAACTGTAACTATAGGCCCTGTCATGTCTACCGTAAATACTGCTTCCGTCATATCCGATATCTGACCGGCTGTGTCTTTATAGTATCCCTTTACTTCATAGGTCTCGTCACCTCCAAATGAGACCATGGCAGTATAGACGCTCCCCTCTCTGCCCTCCGGTATACCACCTGAGAGCTCTGCATCATATGAAAATGTCAGATTATTTTCCGGCACACCGTTTACAGACAGTGTCAGACCTCCGGCTGAAACATTTCTCTCAGTCAGTATCATACTCATCGTCACCGTATCATGGTAAAAGCCTTCTTCCCCGTCATCATATTTCTCTCCCGATATGATAAATTCAAGTTTTGGAGGTATCGTATCTATGCCGAATATTTCCTCCCCGGACATGACATATCCTGCCCTGTCATAAAGTCTGACCGTTAATCTCATGCCGTTTAGGTCATACGAAACAGGGATATTTATCTCTCCCGAATCGTCACTGCCGGACAAAAGGCATGTATCTTTATCATATAGAGCCCATTCCACATTTTTGATAAATGCATAGTCTGACCTTGAAGATATCTTAATATTGATCCCGCTGTCATAAAGCCTTGACCCCGATATATCCTTTTTGTCCGTAGAGGGCATGATGATATCGAGGGACGATGATGAGAAAAACTTTTCTTCACTCTCACAGATAAAGCCGCTGTATGACTTTTCATCCGTACTGTTGCCCACATGGTCAAGTGCCTTTATACAGATATATCCCTTAAAGTCAGTACCGATATTTACCGTCGCCATACCGTTACTGTCAGGGACCATACTTACTGCCTCTCCCTTATCTCCCTCATTTATTTTGTAATATAATATTTCCTTTACGCCGCTCCCTGTATCTGAGACCTTTACATTAACCGATATACCATGGCTGTGATAATATACGTATCCGCCGTCGTACGCTGTCAGGGTATTGCCCTCACTGTCATAGACCGATTCTATGACGGGAGCTTCCTTATCTATGACGAGATTATATTCATTTACCACAGTATTTAATCCGTAATCCGATACAGTTACTTTTACGTGATAGATATTATTGTCTGATAAATAATCAGAAAGCTTTACTTTATATGAAACCTCCGGCACATCATTTTCAGATAGACTGTAATCCGTCACTATCATATTCCCGGATACATCCA
>DFKO01000087.1:0-307 GCA_002373855.1 Lachnospiraceae bacterium UBA3643 | reverse complement strand
TCGCCAGATAGATTATCCCCTGCTCTTCGTACATCTCACCTTCTATGACCGTATTTAATACAGGAGGCGTCAGATCCCTTGATATCACATATTCGCCGCTCATATTTTCATTGCCAACGATATCTGTGACTTTTACCTTCATGACACTCCTGCCCTCGGGTATGTCTATGTTTATCAGACGGGTCCCGTTTCCCATAGGTCCTTCATATACCGGTT
This sequence comes from Lachnospiraceae bacterium UBA3643, assembly GCA_002373855.1. Taxonomy (GTDB): domain Bacteria; phylum Bacillota; class Clostridia; order Lachnospirales; family Lachnospiraceae; genus NK4A136. The sequence goes on along the minus strand of DFKO01000087.1, from coordinate 91 downwards.
CATCGTTCAGGTATACCGTGACATGACTCATCCCTGCATATATATCATAAGCGCCTACCGATACGGATGCCGTCTCTGTGCCAATATAATT
>DFKO01000058.1 GCA_002373855.1 Lachnospiraceae bacterium UBA3643 | reverse complement strand
CCTCTGTATACGAGACCTTTGAAATTGCCTGAATAGATAAAGTGCATACCGTATACTTCACCGTGCTCATCGTCTGCGCCTTTTGATAGGAGACCTAAAAAGGGATGATGCTGGTGGGATGTCTCGCCTCTTACAGAAGATACACCTGCAAATCCGATGCCAACCGGATTTCTCTGGATATGACGCTCTCTCGCCCACGATCCGTTCAGGGTCATGAGCTCAAAATCCTTATTATCCATATCTATACATGCAGACAATGCCTTTGTGATATATAGCGGATCACTGCTCTCATTGTTCATGATGACACTGCGGACAACAGCATCACTGTCCTCAAATATTGTATATAATAGCGTTACCTTAAAGCCGAGTATCTCATCTTTAAGATGCAGTTTTAACGTCTCCGACGCTCCCGTATCTGATGCAAATGTCTGAGGGAGCCCGTCAAGATGGGGCTTTTCTTTTGTTATCTCATATCCGTCATATAAAAGCTCCAGTCCACTGTATCCGTCCTTATTTCTGACTGCTATACAGTCCTCCCTGAAATCGCCTATGCCATGGACCGGATATTCCATAGGGAAACAGTCGAGAAACGAGAGCTTGTCCCTGCCGTTTTTTGATGGCACAAAGGGCGCCTCGTTTATCCTCATCAGATAGCTCACATCATCATCCGGCAACCTCCTGCCGTAATATGCATGGCCCGCATATTTACCGTCTGCTATACCGATGATGTATGATGTTGCAGCTGTGTCGATTTTAAAAAAATTTTCTTTTTCAAAGAATCTGATCATGTTAATTTATCCTTATTCCGTCAAGTGGTGATTCGCTTCTTCTCTTCTTTTTCTTTTTTCTGCGGCGCTCGTCAAGGTTTTCCCGCTCGTCTTCCGAAAACGGTTTTTCAGGTTCCGGCATATCGGGGATGTTCTCCGTCTGTGCATATTCCTCTTCGATCTCCTCGATCTCCTCAACTTCACCTATATCGTCAAACAGTTCATCTGATTCGGGTTTCTCAGATTTTGCTTCCTCATTTTTTTCATCTGCAGTCTCAGTGCCGGATTCTTTTTTGTCAGTATCATCCTGACTTTCACCTGACATTTCCCTGAGTATCTCGGCCCGGAGTTCATCCTTTATCTCGGCCCGAAGTCTCTCTTTCAGTTCCTCCTCTGTCTCGTAGATCACCTCTCCGTCGTCATATATATCATCATATATTTCTCCGAATTCCTCATCTTCAAAGATGACATCATCCGGGAGTTCGTCTACATATACCGTATTTTCCTCGCGGACCGGCTCGTAGTTTTCTGCTCTGTCGCCGTCAAAATACATATAGCTCCTCTGGAGGAAATAAATATCTATGTGGGAGCAGAGATCATCGATGCTCTCAAACTGCGGTCCCTTAATCTCCGATTTTTTGAGGACTGTCACATATGGCTCTCCCGCCACTGCCGTAAAGGCGTTGTCCTCAAGTATCACATCCCTGTCGTTAAAATCCAGCATCACAAACGGCGTAAAGGTATCCGTCTCAACCTCAAGTTCGTAGTAATCGTCAAATTCCCTGACATCAAATGTCACTCTCGGCTGATTAAGATTCATATGCTTGTACGGTACAAATGTGGCATACTCGTATGCATGCATTCCGTTTGAGTAAGCAAACTCCGCCCTGATATATGCATTTCCCGGACCACGCTTTTCTATATATCTGGCAAAATCGTGTTTGCGCAGCTTATTAACCTTGCCGGGAGTCACTCTGCCTGTCTCATCAAAGTGGCCGATCTCCTTGCCGTCGAGTCCGTGTACGGATAGTCTGACTTTATAGCTCACCGGCTCCGGAGATTCGTTGACTATGCTGACGGCGTACTGATATGTCTCATTGCCGTTTTCATCCGTGATACGCTCTATGCTGCCTGCTATAGGAGAGAAAAATTTCTTTGCCATATACTGCAGAGCTTTCCATCTGCCGTAGTAATCTACAGATGACCAGCTGACTACAGGCCAGTTGTCATTGATCTGCCAGAAGAGTGTGCCCATACATCTGCCCCTGTTTCGACGCAGATGCTCCACGCCTGCCTTTATCGCCAGTCCCTGGAGTATCTGGCTCACGTATGTGAGTCCCGCAAAATCCTTGGGATAAAGGAAATTCTGGGATATGTAATACATCAGCTTGCCGTTGGCTCCGTCGTTTTTCTGATGACATTCCATAATATCTGAAAAAATATTCTGATCTGCCGGCAGTGTAAATGTATCTGTCGTCTTTTTGCAAGGCAGGGACTGGAATCCAAACTCAGATAAAAATCTGAAGAAATGCTTATTATAATCGCTAAAGGGTTTAAATCCGTGCCATACATCCCAGTAGTGACAGTCCCCTCTGTTTTCATCATCCGGATCATCAAAGCATCCTCCCGATGACGGGGACGAAGGCCAGTAGAATGTATCCTCATCCACTTCCCTTAAAGCTTCCGGAAGTATATGCTCAAACATCTTTATATAATCTGCCTTAAGATACGGTGTCTCATTCTTAAATCCTGCCCATCCGTTCCATGCAGACTCAATCTCATTATTGCCACACCAGAGGCCCAGGCATGCATGATGACGGATACGCTTTACATTATCATGGACTTCCTCTGTTATATTTTCCTGGAATTCATGATTTAAATCATATACATTGCATGCAAACATGAGGTCCTGCCATACGATGATGCCGTATATATCGCAGAGGTCATAGAAATCATCTGACGGGTAGTATCCGCCGCCCCATACCCGGAGCATATTAAAGTTTGCTTTCGCAGCGCTTCTTACCGTCTCCTCTATCTTCTCTCTGGTTATTCTGGGATAGATACAGTCCTCCGGGATATAGTTTGCTCCCATGGCAAATATCCTGCGGCCGTTTACCACAAAGGCAAACTCCTCGCCAAACTCATCCTTTTTCCTGCTGACTGACATGGTGCGGAGTCCTATTTTGTAATCTCTCTCATCGTAGACCGTATCCGATTTTTTTATCTTAATATTTACATCATAGAGATACGGCTCTCCCTGACCGTTAGGCCACCAGAGTCTTGGCTTGTCGATATTTATCACACACTGATTTCTGCCCCGGACCGTCTCTTTAGCGCCTTCTTCCGGCATACGGATTACATTTGATGCCGCCTCCTTGCCGTTTAGCGTAATGCATATCTCCACAGGTACGGAATCAGTGATCTTTAGTATCGGATCTACAGACAGGGTGACCCGGTCGCCCTCATGCTCCTGATCAAAAAATACTTCTTTGATGGCTACCTTTGAATATGCTTCCAGCTCCACTTTTCTGAAGATACCCATATCCGGGAGCTTCGGACCCCAGTCCCATCCAAATGATGAGTGGGCTTTCCTGATATACTGATTGCCGTACATACATCCGCTCGGCACATATTTGATCTCTTTATTTTTCTCAGGCGTGTATTCCTTGATGTAATTAAGAGGTGAATGGAGGACTACCCTGATCTCGTTTGCTCCCGATATCAGCTTGTCCTTTATGGGAAATCTGTATACACGATGCATACTGCTCGTATATGACAGGCGCTTTCCGTTCAGGAATATATCTGCGAGGGTATCTATACCGTAAAAGACGAGGTCTACCTCATCCTCCCTGGTGATATCTCCGGACGCCGCAAACGTCCTTGTAAATTCATAATCTTTCTCAAAAAGTGCCATGCACTTTTTCTCATTATCCCTGTAAAACGGATCTTCTGTATCTCCGTTTTCAAGGAGTACCGACAGTACCGATGCGGGTATGTTCACATCATATACTTTCTCTCCCCCGGTCTCCTTTAATTTCCATCCGTCAGTAAATGTTTCTCTTATCAAAACGCCACTTCCTTTTTTACTGTTTTATCTGCCGTTTAAAAAAGCAAACGGTTCTTCCCTGTCACTTCTCAGATAATTCATTAACAGATACGCACATCTTAATGATACGCTGCCGCTTTCAAGTATCTCCCTGACTTTATCTTTATCTGCCGTAAATACCTGTATGGTCTCCGTATCTTCAAGGTGCTGTTCAAAACTGCCCGATGCATATCCGAATACTGCCGATGCAGACTCATCGGTATATCCCGCTCCCATGAAAAAAGGCCTTCTGAAAAAGGCCTCACCACCGGTATAAGGCTCAAATAAAAGTCCTGTCTCTTCCTTCATCTCCCTGACTGCTGCAGTGTCTGCGTCCTCGCCATCATCGATGAGTCCCGCCGGCAGTTCATACAGATAGCCGCCTACCGGATATCTGTACTGCCGTATCATCACTATTTTGTCTGGATCATCTTTCAGCAAAGGGTAGATTACTATCCCCTCGGGCTTATTTACACCTGTCCTTGCCTTGATACTCTCCGGCCTGTTTCTTGATACAAAATAGTAATCAAACGGCCTGCCCGAATCTGTCAGGGCATCCATGTGATAAAAATTCAGAAACCTGTTTTCAAAAAGTGCCTGTATATCCGTATATTTCTTATTTTCGAAAGACATGTTAATTCCTTAAACGAAAATTATTTTTTATTTGCTTTTCTGCCGACCTTGAAGGTCTGGCCTTCTCCGTTTTTAAGACGCTCCTGATATTCCTTGAACTTGTCTGTCATGATATATCTGTTGTCGAGGGTCTTCATTACATCCTTTATCTGGTATTCCTGATATGTACGGCCATCGGCAAGATTGTATATCTTATTATCCTTAAACGAGAGGATAAACGGTCTTAAGATATCATCCGGATTGTCCGTTATGACGATACCCTTGTCCCCGTTTTCAAACTGGACGGTACATCCGGGAGGTGCGATGTTTATCGCCTGGGTGAGGGCTGCCACCACCTGCCTGTTCATCATGTTTCTGGGATGCTTTAAATATCTGTATGCCGCTATGTCTGACATGGGCTCCTCGCCAAACTTCATGGCTGTGAGCACATCGTAGAAATATGCGACCTTTAATATCTCTGTGAGAGTCTCTGTATTTTTCTCGATATGATACTTCTTGGCCTCTATGTTTCTGACATCGCTTAAAAAGTGAGTCATGATCCTCGGTACCTCGCCGGTTAAGAGCACGCTGTCTCTCACCATCCTGATACCCTCTTCTTTGTATTTATATATGGCGGCGATGTCCGTCTCAGTCAGTTCATCCTTTTGCTTTATAGCGAGCTTCTCCGGTATATCGAGACTGCCTACATCATGGAGGAGTGCCGCCGTCACTAGGTCATTCTGCTCCTTTAACGAGAACGTCATCTTTCCCGATATCGCAGCGCATAGTATAGCCGTATTGATGGTATGCTTGTATACATTATCTTCTACAGAACGAAGGTTCTGCATGAAGTTCATTCTCTCTTTTAAGTTTCCGTAATCGTGGATAATATCTGCAGTCAGAGAACCGAGCTGGGTAGGATGCTTGCCCCGCCTTATCTGGGCAAACATATCCTTAACCTTAAATACGGCTACTGTCTGGAATCTCTCAAATTCCCTGTCTGCTTCGGATAAAGGTGGCAGAGGCTCTGCCTGTTCAAGAATATAAAGACCTATAAGCCCGAAATTGTATATACTGTTCACGCCCTGGCCCGTGAGCTTTGTATCACGGTCGTAAAGCAGGACTCCGTTTTTGTTAAATACCGGCTTTGCCAGACGCATTCCCGGCTTTAAATCTTCTGTTTTTACAAATTTCATGGCTTTTACCCCCTGTACACATTTGTACATTTTCAATTATATCAAAATCTCTTACGTCGGACAATAATTTTAGCCCGTCTCATCCGGTCCCAAAACGCCCGTTTTCAAGCTACGCAAAATATGATTTAATTAAAATTGAAATAGAAGGTTTAGGGGGATTCCGCTTTTGAAAATTCTTGTAAAATGGAGCAGGACCATTGTTATATCTCTGGTCATTCTGATGGCACTCGCTGTTTATATCACCATAGGAAGCAAAGGGGAGGAAACATCAAAACTCGGCTTTACCAAATTTGGCAGAAGCGGTGCCGAAACATATATCAAACAGCTTGACCTTAATGTTGCATCCCCCAAGAATTATTTAAGATACTTTCAGGATACCAGCAGACGGGAAGTAGCATCGGAGATGAAAAAATATGATGCTCTGTTCGTCGTCCTGTCTGAAGACTATCATTATTACCAGGAATTTTTCATACTTCCCGACTTTTCAGAGATTTCCTATTCCTCAACCGAAGAACGTGTCCAAAATTACCAGTTTGGGTACCAGTTAACAAGAGAGACTGTTCATGATGATATCACACTGGGAGATATTACATTTCACCGGGTATGCTACAGCACCAAATACCCTGCTGTCAGTGATTACTGCGTAACCGCATCGTATTTCATGGAGCATGGCGGCGTTTTCCTTGAGATCAGATGCTATGTTGAGGACGGCACCGAGAAGGACTATGATTCCACAATCGCCGATGTCACAGGTAAATATGAGAAGCTTCTCTCCGATTATTCCTTTGGCAAACCTGCAAATACAGGTGAGGAGGGCAATTATCTGATAGCCAGATTAAAGACCCTCACATTTGCTCCCTGGATCATCGTCGTCCCCTTTATATTTGCTCTGCTCTGCGGCATCACATATATGGGCAGGAGCGAGCGGCTCTATGACAGTGAACTTAAAAAATATTATTACATGGGAGATGGCTGCACCGGATGGAATGATGATTTTTTATCACTTAATACATCAAAAATGATCCTCGGTTTTTTTGCCGTGCTTATCGTATTCCATCACCTCGTCCAGCAGGCTGACCGAAATGATTCGGGTATCCTATATATCCTTGAAAATTTCGGTGTGGGATTTGTCGGCATGTTTTTCTTCTTCTCAGGATACGGACTGTATGAGAGTTTTAAAAACAAACCTGATTATCTTAAGAAATTCTTTTCAAAGAGACTGCCCCCTGTACTTGTGCCGTTTTACTGCACGATCATTATCTTTCTGATACACCACATAGTTACTGCAGGTTTCCCAAAAGCCGGACAGTTCATATCATGGCTCACCGGCTGGAAGCTCATCAACTCCCACATGTGGTACATCGTTGAGATAGTGATCCTGTACATCGCTTTCTTTATCTTTTTCAGATTAATAAAAAACAGGAGCATTGCCCTTATATTAATGTTTTTATTTACCGGCGGTATGGTTGGATATTCGCTTTACCTTGGTCACGGCGACTCATGGTTTCAGGGTGAATGGTGGTACAACACCTCTTTAATATTCCCCTTTGGCATGCTGTTTGCAAAGCATAAGGAACGTATCGTAGATTTCATGAAACATTTTTACGGCCTTGTTCTCATCGCTGTGACAGTAATATTTGTGGCACTAAACAAAGCAACGGAATATGCCCTTAATACATACAGCTACTGGAGTGAATTTGGAACGGATAAAGGATATGATGACAAGCTGCGATGCCTTATTGTCCAGTGTCCCATGGTTCTTTTCTTTGTTCTGCTCGTGCTCCTCATCGGCATGAAGCTCCGTATCGGCAACAGATTTCTTAAGTTCCTTGGAGAGATTTCCCTTGAGCTCTATCTTATCCATAACCTGTTTATGGGCCTTTATTCATCCTTTAAGGGAACGGGTACATATTTCACACTGGTGATCACTTCGTCGATTATAGCTGCTGCGATCATCCACAGACTTGATACATTTATCATATGTCTTATATGTAAAAAGCCTTTTCCAAAAAGCAAAGGTTTCATACAGATAATATCCGAAATAAAGGATGATCAGAAAAAACGCTTTGATTTATTAAAGAAAAATGTACGGCTCTGCCTTACATTTACCTACCGTCATCCGAAACGGACTCTGATAATATTGTTCAGACATGCGGTATGCATATGCCTTTGTATCATCGCCCTTTTCCCGATCAGCGTCCTTGTGATAAACTCCACCAAGTCTACCCAGGAGATTATCAAAGGCTTTTCTCTGCTGCCCGGTGGAAGTTTTGCCGAAAACCTGGTCAGCGTCAAAATGACGATGGCTTATATAAGCAACAATATCTATGCCGTCATACTCCGGTCATGTTTTATATCAGTCACATGCGCTTTTGTGGGTACATACATCGGCACCCTTTGTGCATACGGTTTTGAATATTATAAATTTAAAGGGCGAAATGTACTGTGGGGACCTGTATTTGCAGCAATGCTTATACCCGGAGTCGCCGGAGTCGTAGGATACTTAAAGCTTGTTTTCAGCCTCCGCCTCCACAACCATTACTTCCCCATCATCATGGTGGGCATCGCCATTCCGTCCTGCGTTTATTTCATGAGAATGTATCTCCATTCCATGAATCTCGGTGAGATCATCGAGGCTGCCAGGATAGACGGCTGCAATGAATTTATCACATTTAACAAAATCATCCTGCCTGTCATCCGTCCTGCCATACTGCTCCAGCTCATATTCAACTTTACCTTAAGCTGGAACAATACAATATATCAGAAGCTTGTATTACTCGATATCAAGAAAAAGACTATCGCCCTCGTGATCAACAGCTTTTCCGGATATAATGCAGGCAACGATCCGGTTTTATACTGCATGGTTCTTGTGGGAGTCATCCCGTCCCTTGTGGTTTATATTCTGTTTTCACCCGGTATCATATCGAGGATAAACCTCGGAAGCATTAAGGAATAAGGCTTCCGACTTATGTTAACCGTTATTTTGATATCAAGATATCCTTGATTTTTTATACCAAATAGCGCATAATATCATTAAGTATAAGCGTGTGACTTTAAGTGACCGATATTAACACACACGGAGGTGACTGATATGGATATGAGCGTTGCAGGTCCT
>DFKO01000019.1 GCA_002373855.1 Lachnospiraceae bacterium UBA3643 | reverse complement strand
CCACCTCTATATCGGGACCTGTATACCCCTGCTTTGTTGCTGAGATATCAAGTGTTACATAAAAATCTTCGTTATGGGTATAGATTGAATAATCGTATACATCCACATCATAATTACCGTTTTTCAGAGTTGCATCATTTGATTTGAATGCATTAAACTCGGACTGGATATCAAATTTTTTCTCAAAGCCCGTTGAGAGAACACTTCCAAATGAAGTATCCACTCCACCTCCGGATACGATATTTCCGTATGATGAAGATATCTCAGTCTTTGCGGTCACTCCGTTTGAATATGCCTTGACATTATCCGCGTTATAGACATATATCTTGTCCTGACTCAATATGGAATAATATTCAACGGTCGCATTATTTGCATCATTGTCCTCCGATGAATAAATGGGTTTTGCAAGCATTGAGCTTGTCAGGTCACCCGGAACCCTCGATATCTCATGATATGAGGATGCCCCCTCCTCGAAAGCATATGTTGCAAGGACGGTGATAAATGTGTTTGATGTAGGGATCTCCTCCTGAGTCATGACATCGGGATAGAGTACATAATCTCCCTCTTCCTGAACACGGACGAGGTCGCCTCGCTTTGCTCCGTCAGCATACTGTTTGGTCTGATATACATATACAAAGGTCGTATTGCCGTTGCTGTTTTCATATGTATCAAGAAGATTGAAATAACCTACATCCAGCATATCATTGGACAGATCCTCTGCAATAAAGAATGCATCCTTGTATGATGCGGAATATTTGTTTGCACCGTAATCTCCGCCTGCAAGATAATTAAGACGGACATTTACTCCTGTTCTGGTACTCTCCTTAAGGTTACCGTTCTCATCGAGCATTCCCGAGCCTTCCTCAAGGATACCGTAATTGATCTCATACTCGGGCGTAGTACCGCCTATGAGATTGGTACAGCCTGACATGAGCATGGACACGATCAGCAAAGAAATGATCATACGATATGCTTTTTTTATTGTCTTCCTGTTTTTACGCATATTTATTACGCTTTCGCTTAACCGCTGCAGATCAAAAACTGCCCATCCCTAAGGATTTTTGCTTGTTTTTCTGCTTTTCTTTCTCTTTTTCTTTATCAAGGCCCTTTAAGAAGCCCTGTCTGCCAAGGCTCGCTCTACCAAGCTCTTTCTTTGTCTCATCCGTCATCTCCATCTCAGGGTTCTTCATGCGCTTCTCCCTGTGATTGTCTATCACGGCGCTCTTGCTTCTCTTTCGGGGATTCTTGATCATATCCTCAATATCCTGCTCAGTCTGAAGCTCCTTGAAATTCGTCTTTATCTTCTGACAGTTTTTGAGCATATCCTGAGCATCACTGTAAAGGGTCTCATCGGGACCCATAAAGCCGAATCCGACTCTGGTAAAATCCAGAATATCCTTAATCGGATCGCCAAGAAGATTTTTGAGCTTCTTGTTATTTGATTTGTTCATATAATTTGTGATGAATTCACAATCACCCTGTATCATACCCATAGCCACGGCAAACCTGGATATCTTCTGTTCTTCCGCCGTTTTATCATCCTTGCCGAGCTCACCATTATCATACATTTTTTTTATCAGATCAAGGTTTGACTGCAGGCTATTAAATCTACTTGCAAAAGTATATTCGGGAGTACCTTTTTGAGTTGCCTTTTTTCCACCGAGAATATCTTCTATAAGAGTAGCATCCGGCAACTTTTGAGAATATGTAAGTGAATATTTTTCGGCAACTGTTCTGAATGTACGGTCTCTGGCAAGTCCTATTTTATTGACGCTATCCTCTATATCTTCAATGGACGCTGTCTCGATATCGTTAATGAAATCCTCTGTCGAATCCAGATAATCCTGTCTTGCATTGGAGATCTCAGTGATATCCTTTTGCGCAGTTTCGCTCACATTCTCAGGATTTTCAATATTTGTTTTAATTATATTATCCGTATCTTCCTTGGATTTTGCGAGTTGATTTTTTATCTTCTCTTTCTTTTCCTGTATTGCCTTGTCTTTTTCTATTGAATTATTTTCTTTATCCCCGGAAATAACATTTCTTTTTTCATGAGTATTCAAAAGAGACATTGAGAGAGTCCTGCTGTATCTTCTTATGCTCTTCTGAAGATCATTGGTACCATTGACCATCTGACTACGATGCTTCGTTACATCCATGACCTCATCGATTCTTTCCAGCATCTTTTTAAATTCTGAAAACTGCTCCTTAGGTACTCCTTTTTCTTCAAGCTCATTTGTAAATACTTTCAGATTGTTTTTTAATCTTTCATAAATTGCTTTGGTTGCCTCTTCCCTTGCATTGTCAATTCCGCCTTCATTGATTTTCTCGGCAAGAAGCCTGTAATCCTTGGCAATGGCAACATGATACTGACGCATCCTTTCAGATAATAATCCCATATTGATATTGAGATTAAATTTCTCACGGTTAGTCCCTTTTCTGTCAACTACGAAAAGTGCTGCGTCCATTCCCTCTTTGATGTATTGGTCGTATTTATCTCTCTCTTCGTTTTTTATGGTATATTTGGGATCGTTATGTATTTTTTCGTATATGGCAGCATCAAAGGTTCCGGCCTCGATGACATTCTTGTCTTCAACGGGAGTCTTCTTGATATCCTCGACAAAATCAGACAGCTTCTCATGAAATTTTTCAACATTTCTGTCGATTTCTTCATACATCTTCTCAATAGTTGCCTGATAATATGCCCATATATAATATTTAAAGAATTCTTTTTTCTGATCCTTATCCTTGAAAACCCTTCCGGATACTTCATCATAATATCCGCCAAACTGCTCCTCTGTCATACGAATTCTCCTCTCATAAAATAAGTTTTCCCAACTCTACCGTCGCTTTTACACTTTTAAATCATTCTGATGATACCATACAAAGTGTCCCTAAAGTGTCACACTTTGTAATCCCCATGTCTCATGGCCAGCATATATACACCTACAAGCACTACGAACGCGATCAGCAAAGCTATCATACCTCCGGAGAAAAATTTATATTTTGCCTTTACATAAAAGGAATATTCTCTCACATTGCCTGCATTATCAGTTACCTTAAATACATAATATCCGCCGTTATATATCTCGGTATCCGGAGGCAGATCCATCGAGGTACCTCCTATGGTAAGAGATACCATCGCCCCGGGCTCGCTGCAGGTATATGATATGGGAGCAGTCACCACTCCGCCTGTTATATTCTTATTGAATTCCAAAAACGGTGCCACCGTGTCTCTGTGTATATCCGCTGTGAAAACCAGGTTCTGATCAAAATCGGCACAGTAGCTCACATGATAATCGCCGTCCTCTTCAAGGAAGAATGCATTGTCTTCCGGTATCTCCCTTGGCTGACCGTCAAAAAAAATACCGTTAAAATGAAAGCCAAGGGGTGCATTTACCACACCTACATTTGATGTATTCTCATCAAGTATCCGGAATATAAAGTGGGTATTGGCAACATAGACACTGTCCTCTTCATTTTCCTCTGCTGTCACATCCGAATAGATAAAAGAGACCATATCATAATAACCGGGCTCTCTGTACATATTATCGGCAGGTGTCTGAATTATCTCGCCGTCCTTGTAGATATACTGGGAAACTCCGAGGGTCTTCACATATACCGCATTGTTTACAGTCACATTATTCGGAACACTGGATTCCAAAACCTCCTTGCCAAGGGCTGTGAATACGAGATTGCCTGTCTCCTGGGAGTAATAAAAGTCCATATCTATCGAGTCGATATTCTCCGAATCAAAGGAGGTAAGCATATTCTGAAGACTGTTAAGCGTATCAACGCTGTTTTGTATATCTGTATATTCACCGTTCTCTCCAAGCTGACCATCGCCTGTAAAATCATAATCCATACCTGCAATATCATCCATACCGGTGTCCCCACCTGCGCCGAGTCCCGTCAGGTCATTGCTTATCTCAAATGAAAAGGATGTCAGTTCACCTGAGCCGACATCATATATGACAGCCACATAGCTGCCGTTAATATATATAAGGTCATTATTTTTGTATTCCATGCTCTGACCGTTTTTCATGAGAACAATGCTCAGATTGTCATCCCACAAAAAATAACCGAGTTCGTATGTACCACCCTCGGTCATGTTTGTCTCAAAGCTGCCGCTTCCGAAGCTGTATATATATGTACCGTCATCATCCGGTCCCGTATATGTCAGCTCCGCTCCATATACATCGGCACCGGAAACCAATATAAAAAAAACGCTCAGAAAAAGAGATAATAATATCCCCTTTACTTTAATGCTTTTAATCATCATAAATCTCCCTTTTACAGTCGCGGCGTTTTACATTGCCATGGAAGGGTTGCTCTTCTCTGCGGTCTTGACCTTTTGTGTTTCCATGGAAATGCCCCTTCTTGCTCTGATCTCTCTTGTCTCTTCTTTAAGGAGCTCCTTGTAGCTGGTGCGCACACGATATGCACTTGTCATCTGGTTTGCGGCACTTTTTTCCCTCGCCTGCTCGGCTGTGGGTACAGACACTCTGCCTGCTGCTCTGTCAGCTTTGATCTTTCTTAAATTTGCAAGTTCCTTGTCCCATAATGCCCTGTTTTTAGGGCTGTCAAAATATGCCATAGTATTTCACCTCTCATACTTTGTTGACTTATTTATTATAATCTTTATTCCGTAGCCTCTTCCTCGGGAGCAGGTACCCAACTTGCTCTCTTGGTCCCCTCGAGATAGCCCTTGATCAGGTTGTTGCAGCCTGCCAGAAGCTCTGTCCTGTCTGCAAACGTAGCCATGACAAACTCTTCTCTCTCAAGATCCACGCAGCTCTGCACCTGGAATTCTCCGCTCGAAAGGAGAAATGCCGCCTCTGACTGATAGCATACATATCCTTTGATATCATCATTCTGGAGAGCTGATATTACACTCTGGGAATTGTCATACATGAGCACCTCGGCTGCCCCACAGTTGTAAATAGGGCTGTATGCACTGGCATCAATGAGATTTGATACTCCCACCTTGTTGTCCTTAAATACCGTCAGGCTTCCCACATATACGCCCTTGGGAGAGATCACATAAAGATTCTCACCGCCGTAGCTGATGGTAAGACCGTATGACGATGCTGCAGTTGAATTCTTATCGATGTATCCGATAGCCATATCTGCCTGCTGGTTGGAAACCGCAAGGAGCAGGTCGCTTTTTGGCACCTCGACATATTCTACCGGTACACCGAGGGATGTAGCGATAATGTCAACGACCTCTGCCTCCGTACCTCTGAATGCACCTGCTTCAGTATCATAATAAAGCAGTGATGTATCATAGTCCGGTATTGCCACCCGGAACACTCCTCTTGACTGGATCTCGCCTACAGATGTATCCTGAGCAGCTGCCCCGCAGCCTGCCATCATTCCCATGGTAAGGATTAATATAAACAATAAAGACAATTTTATGAACGACTTTTTCATCTTATCCCTCTCCTATATAGTGAATAAACGCTCGACGCCTTCCTCGGCTACGATGCTGACATTGGTTCGCTCCGCAGGAGATGTGACGACGAAGGCACGACCTCGTCCGTTGTTGATGATGTCATCCTGCTCACTCTCGTTGATGGCACCTGCCTTTTCATAAAGGGTACA
>DFKO01000228.1 GCA_002373855.1 Lachnospiraceae bacterium UBA3643 | reverse complement strand
TGACGGCAGTGGTCTGACCAGTATGTATCGAGAACTCTGATCTCTGTCATTGAGGGATCGCGCTTTTCCTCGTTTGTAAAATAATTCTTGATGTGAAGGAAATCATTGAAAGTCATTGCAAGAGAAAGTGACTCATAGAGTTCCTTTAAGGCCACCTCGTCCATATTTATAAATCCGTCAAATATCTTAACGGGTGCGGGCTCCTCAAACTCTGTCACCAGGGTATCGGGCTTCTTAAGGCCTGTCTCCCTTGAGTCAACCGGGTTGATGCAATGATTTTTGATCTTGTCGAATTCATCATCGGAGATATCACCGATGATCATATATGTGACTGCAGTCTTTATGATAGGCTGCTGGTTTTCATCCAAAAACTGAACGCACTGAACTGCAGAATCAGCTCTCTGATCGTACTGTCCGGGGAGATACTCTACGGAGAATACTCTTGCTCCATCAGGTATATCTATGTTTTCAAGATAGAAATCATCTACGGGTGGCTCTGAGAAAATAAGATGGCAGGCTCTGTCAAAGACCTCATCCGAAATGTTCATCACATCATATCTGATGAATACTCTGATGTCCTTAACTGCTATGCCGAGATATCCGATAATCTCTTCTTTTAACTCGTTAGCCTTTACAGCAAATTCCTTTTTCTTTTCAACGTAGATTCGTTTGACGTCGTCGCTCATTTGTTTAATTTTTTCCTCCAAAAATAAAAATGGTAATACGGGTTTAATTATACTATTTTCACTGTTGCTTTGGCAATATCGGGGCTAACAGTGCAGATATCCTGGTATTAACCATCTGCTCGGACAGTGTCATACACCTTGAGAGTACCCGCATGCCCTCTAAAGATATCATTACTGACATGGCAAAGTCTGCCGGTTCCTCACAGTTCACATCGCTGAGCTCGTTGCCCTTTTTGATAAGTGCAGTCAGAAATGACACGCTCTTATCAAACTGGGATGCGATGAGGGTCTGCTCTTCGCTCTCCTTGCCGTTTTTCTCAAAAGAGTATTCATACATGGCCGAGAGCAGACTGTCGCCGCCCCGCAGTATATCTCTCTTTTGCTCATGAAAGAAGAGCTTTAAGTAATCAATGGTCCTCGGATTGCTCGGCATCATGCCGATAATGTCAGGGTCGCCTTTTTTGCTCTCCGACTCGATGACTCCTTTAAATACAGCCTCCACACAGTCAAAGTAAAGGTAAAGGCCGCCTCTTGATATACCGCACGCTTCCACCAGGTCCTTCATCGTCACGGCCCTGTATCCCTTCCTTGCAAATACATCACGGGATTTTTCGATTATCAGTTGTTTTTTCTTTAATGCTTTATCACTCATATGTAACCCCCTTTTTCCTACATCGGCACGGTCCAGAATTCGATCAGTTCCTTCATCTTGCCAACCAGGGCGCAATAGACACCTGCCTCCATGCCCTCTGACCATACAGAACCTTTTGTCATGCCTTTTATCACATACTTTGATAATATATCTCCGAGCTTTTGCATATCCATTATCTGGGCACGCTCTATAAACTTAAGTTCATCTGCCGCCGTCTTTATCCGATATGTCGAATAAGTATATACATAATTACGGTTTATAAACGATGTGGTCCTGGCAGTCTTTATAAATGCAAGGAGCGTCGAGTCATAGACAGGCACTTTCATGGAAAGTTCAGAACCGTTTTCGTCCGGATTAATATTGTTTTTAAGATTCTTTTTATCATTCTGCAAAAGCCATGGGAGATACTTGATCAGCTTCTCCACATCACCTTTATACTTTGTGATGACTTCCTGAATACCTTCTTTTCTTACGTCCATCTTTTCCTCCTTTTATACAAGCAGCTGCCTGATGAGCTCACTGGCCTTGTCATACTCAAACTCATTTATCTCATGCTTAATGTCGATAAGCTGTTTTCTGATACCCGCATCGAGAGGATATGTCAGCAGGTTGTCAGTCTTTCTGGCAGCCTCGCCCTGCTCTAAGAGCTCTATGGATCCCTGGAGTGAATGGAGCATATCACAGAACTCTTTCCAGGTGAGCTCTTCCTCCCTGATCTCCTGGATATCATCCCTTATATATCCCGTATCGGTGAGTACTCTCTTTATCTCATCGAGTATCTCTCCGTACTGCTCTACTACATACGATGACTCCTTGATGATGATATCGATATTGCCGTCACGGCCGGCGTATTCCTGGATTCTGGCAAACTCAGCCAGCTGTTTTGCGCCTATACCTGACATCAGACCTTTAAGGGAGTGGACTTCATATACATACTCCCTGTAATGCTTACCCTCAAGGTAATCCTTTATACGCTGGAGGTGCATGGGGCCGTCATCGTATATAAACTTAAGTATCTGGAGATACTTGGCCTTGTCATTGCCGTAGTTGGAGAGTCCGTCCTCCACATCGACACCCCGCATATGGATATCAGCATCGCTGTAATCCGTATCATCATTGTTTTTCTCAACATAATGAATGATATCCTCCGGCAGAAATCTCTTTAATACCGACTCGACAGATGTGAGGTTCACAGGCTTTGATATATACTCCTGAAATCCGTTTGATAAAAACATCTCTCTCGTGCCGCTGATGGCATTGGCGGTGAGGGCTATGATCGTCAGGTTTCTGACCTTTGGATCGTTGTCGAGCCTGATCAGCTTGGCCGTCTCTATACCGTCCATCTCAGGCATCATCTGATCGAGGAATATCATGTGATAATTATTCTTATGTACCTTTTCAAGACACTCGGCTCCGGAGAGAGCTGTATCCACTCTGACCTGATACATGGACAGGATACCCTGGGCCACCTTGATATTTGTGATATTATCATCAACCACGAGTACCTTGGCAAGAGGAGCTAAGAGCGTCATCTCGGGCTCCATGTCTCCGGGGAGTTCGAGCGTATCATAATCGCCAAGAGGAGACGCATCGGCTACCTCCTGGATGATATGGAATGAAAATACGGAACCGATACCGTATGTACTCTTTACGCCTATCTCTCCGCCCATTGACTCAACGAGACGCTTGCAGATAGCAAGTCCCAGTCCCGTACCCTCTATCGTACGGTTCTTTATCATGTCTGCTCTCTGGAATGAATCAAAGAGCGTATTGATAGATTCCGGCTTGATACCGCATCCCGTATCCTCGATCGATACTTTGATAAGGACCTTGTCAGGCTCTGTAGGTACCGGCTCACAGTCCACATTCATTCTGATATAGCCGCGCTTTGTATACTTGACGGCATTGGTCAGGATATTTGTAAATATCTGTCGCACATGGGTCTCGTCGCCGATAAGGACCGAAGGGATATTTTCCTTTACATGTACGATGAGCTCGACGTTTTTATCGATGAGCTTAAGGTTTATCATGTTCTGGATATCATGGATGAGGACACCGAGACTGTAGTTGTTTGTCACAATCTCTTCCTTGCCGTTCTCAATCTTTGAAAAGTCAAGGATGCTGTTTATGATCGACAGCAGGGTATTTGATGCGGACTTTATATTTCTCGCATTTTCCTCTACCTTGGCATTTATATTGTCATGGAGTATCATCTCCGTCATACCCATTATGGCATTAAGGGGTGTACGGATCTCATGGGACATATTGGCGAGGAATACGGACTTGGCGCGGTTTGCATTTTCCGCCTCTTCCTTTAGTTCTATGAGTCGCTTTGTGGCATTATACTCTTCTGTCCTGTCATTTATCCATATGGTCTGACCCTTGTATGTCTTTTTATTAAAGAACTTTACGACCTCGATATGGTAATGATACTTGCCGATGACTACATCGTTTTTCTCTTTCTTTAAGAGTTCCTTGATCACATTCTCCTGTGTGACCTCGTACTTTAGAGAAGGATACATCTGCTTTGCTTTCTCGTTGACATACATGACACGGTCAAGGGTGTCAACTACGACAAATCCGTCATTGACGGTATCAAGGATGTCATCTTTTGCCATCTGCATCGTATCGAAAATACGATATTTGAAAATGGCCGACGTGGTTGCTATCCATGTGAGGAGCATGAAAAGCGGCGTCACCGAAAATCCCTTAAGGGGATAAATGGCATCGACTATCCTGCCTATGACAGGTATGAGTATCAGGTATGCAATGTGGACATTCTCTTTAGAGTGGGACACTTTGTCCGAATGGGAATGAATGATCGTAATATAAAAACAAAGCACACCGATGATGACAGAAAATGACAGTTCTGTATAATACGCAGGGCCTCTCATGGTGAGGACTCCCCTGTAATTGTCAATCAGGATCATATCGAAAATATCCAGATATCCGAATCCAAGGGTAGATAAAACTATGAGTAAAAATACAAGGACCGTGTATATGAGCAGTCCCCTTTTTACATAATCCGGGAGTTTTATCTGGCTGAAGGATAGAGATAAAAACGATATTACGACGATAAACTCGGCGAGAGCTATCATCTCAAGCTTGATACATAAAAGCTTTGCATCTCCGGAAGAAGTGTTTAATTCAAGAAAAAAAGCACAAAGAGAAAGCCCCGCCAGAGCACCTGCTATATTTATATATCGCAGTACAGGCGATGGTTTCTCTTTATTGATCACAAACATTGAGATTACGGTATATAACAAACCGCAGCCTGATGTCAGGCACAAAAACATCTGCATGTAACTTAAATCAATCTCCTGAAGTAAGAATCTTGGCTATCTCTTCATCTGTGGCATCCACAGGGATACGATGCTGTCCGACAGAAATAAATCTGTCATATCCGTTTGCACATAAATACTGATCAAACAGAGCTGTTGACGATACGAGTCCTGCGTCATAAACCTTTTTGGCAACAGCATAGGAGCTGTCCCCGCTGACAACTGTGACAGTAACATAATTGACAGGCGTGTCCGGATCTGCCGGTGACGCAGTAACTGAAGGAGCTACTGACGGACCGGGCGAAGGTGACGCTGCTACAGACGGCTCCGGTGAAGGCAGGGGCGTGGGTACATCGGAGGGTTCTGCCAACGGCTCCTCAGATGGCTGATCACCCGGCTCCGTCACAGTCTCCATGGAAGGTTCTGTGACAGGTTCTGTCTCATCATCACCCTCTATTATCTCTGAGAAATCAACAGACACCGACTCCTGGCTCACGGTATTGCTGAGCACGGTATTTTCTATCATGCCAAGCTCTGCCGCTCTTGCCTTTATCTCGCTGTCGGTCATCCCGGAATCATTTGCATTTTTCATTGAGAAATGGAGAATAAGCGCCGTAACAATCATGCCTATTCCCAGTCCTCTTAAATATGGCTTTATTTTCATTTTTATTTAAACAGATCGATCACAAGCTGGACCTCACCTACTCCGAGGGATAGTTCCTTGGCTATGGCTACATTTGACTTGCCTGCCTTGTGAAGCTTTAATATCTTTTCGTTATTATTTTCTCCGTTTTCACCGTCCCTGAAATTAAGGGCGGGGCCGGCGTCTTTTGTCTTTGAAGATTTTCTGCCTCTTGTTGATTTCTTTTTCTTTTCGGTACCGGTGCCAGAATCTTTACTGTCACTGTCATCACCCATATTCAGGAAATCATTATCTTCATAATCAAGGATACTCATCTGACCTTCGATTATGTCATTTGATGATGTCTTTACCGTATATCCCTGGGACTTCTTGGATTTCTTTGAGGGCTTTTCATCAGATGCTGCAGGCTCTTCATAAGATCCCTCTATATGACGCCTTGCAGATATCATCTTTTCCTCTGCCACAACTGATGAATCGAGGGCTGCCTTTGATTTAAGCATGGCTGCCTCGGCATCGCCGTTGGCTTCCTTTGCTCTCTCCAAAGCTCCTGTTGAAATGTCTGTTGCCGATTTTGCATCCTTCATGGCCTGACCGAGGAGATTGGTCAGATCATCCCTGCTCCTTGAGAGCATGTCATTTAGAAATACAACCTCGTTATGATTCTTGTTTATCTGAGTCATGACATTGTCCGAATACTCACCGAAGGCTATCATCTTTTCGTTGCTGACCTTTTCAAGGGCCCGCTCCGCTTTCTCCATAGAATAGCTGACTGTCTCATCTGTCAGACTCTCAAGTCTCTCTTTAGTTTTTTCGTACTCTTCGTCGACCAGCTTCCTTATCTCCTCCTCTGAGATGGAAAAAGCCTCTTCCTCGGGGCTTTTCCTTTCAGGTACTATGAAGCTGATCACAAATGCTGCCAGTCCTGCAAGCAGCAGCACAATCTCCATTAAAGTCATAATATATCCCGCTTTTTATAAAGGTCCCATTACAACAGAACCCTGTTTTCTCTGAAATCTGCAATATTTAAACGACTCCCTGATGATCATGGACGAGTCGGATATGGTGATAACCGTTCCCGGATATACGATACCGGTTACTTCCACCGATGCATTTACGGCAGAGTCCATGGTCTCTTTAAGTGTTTCCATCTCCTTGGCATTATTGACAAGCACTTCCTGGAGCTGCTTTACGGTTGCCGCTGTCTGCTGGAGATTCTTTATCTGCTCAGGGAGCAGCTTTGCTCCTGCTGCCAGTTTCTTTTTTGTCGCATCTATTACAGGGAGGAGTACTTTAAGATTTTTCTGGGCCTCCTGAACCTGTTTGCCAAGTTCCTGATATCTGTTTGTTACCTCGGGATCGATACCAACAGTGACTATTGTATCCGCTCCCATATTTGTACCGAGTGTCTTTACTCTGATGCACTCGGTTGCAGATACGCTGCCGCCTGTGATGAAGCCTTTCTTAGACATGACATTTATCTCTGTCTTGGCCTGGACCTTTGAGTGAAGTATCGAGTCGGTCTCCACCGATCCGCCGGCAGACACACTGCAGTTTTCGAGGAATTTCGATATGACATTGCCTCCGGCTTTTAGCTGGCCCTTGCCCATACCGTTAATACCTCTCGAGAGGACGATGTTGCCACCCGCCTCGATATATGCGCCCTCTACAGAGCCCTTTACCTCAACATTTCCGTTAGCTTTTACGGAAAAGCCTGAGTTTACATTGCCGTTTATCTTTACATTGCCGTCGTATGTGATATTGCCGACTGAGTTATCGACATTTTCAACCTCAAATACATCCGCGACGAAAACCTTACCGTCAACATACGATACATGACCGTTTACAAGAGACTTTATTGACAGCCTGTCCGGAGAGAGCTCTATGTTACGTCCAAATGACAGGGACAATCTCTTTACATCATGTGGCTTTATAACATTGCCGCATACGTCAGTACCCGGCTCACCTCTGTCCTCGGGAGTCAGCACGGCAAGTATATCTCCTGCCTTACAGTGATTGACAATATTCAGGTTCTTAAAATCTACCGTACCATCTTCGGAGAGAGTAGGCTTGATCTTATTGTCTGTGGGGAAATTGTATGTAATGACAGCATCCTTACCTTCTCTTGTAGGTTTGCCGTTTGCGATCACATAATCAGTACAGTATTTTTTGTCAGAAAGGTATTTGTCAATCACGGCATCGTCAATGCCAAATGCTATCTTGTTCATACGCAGTTCTGACAGAATATCTTCTTTACCCCATGCACGGCCATTTGTGGAGCAGGGATAAAACCTTGCCACAGCAGTCATCCGGTCCGGTGTAAGCGTTATCGAGCAACTCTCCGAAGCTGGCATGATCGCCTGATCTGACAAAAATACCGTCCTGTCGCCTTCACCGAGATTCATAAGCTCTGTATTGATCGTCTTGATATCAAATGGAACCTTTTGTCTGGCCAGATAGCCTGTCAGCTCCTTGATACTGATAGGTGCGCCGCCTTCTTTGGGGCCGTGGAGTTCCACCTTGGTACCGAGCTCGTCTGTTAAGAGTCTGAAATATCCGTTTGTTTTAGCCATAATAACCCCCCGCTCAATGGTTAAATGTTTTATATATGTGCAAGTACTCCGACGTAATCTCCCATGATGCCTCTCATCTTCTGGAGAGCTCTTGTATGGAGCTGGGAAATCCTCGATTCGGTTACTTCAAGTACCTGACTGATCTCTTTGAGCGTCAGTTCCTCATAATAATACAAAAGAACTACCTTTTTCTCTTTATCCGAGAGTTCCTCTAAAGCCTGGGCGAGCATCTCTCTCATCTCACTGTTGTCAAGAGCTTCCTCCGGCGTGATCATGTGGCCTGCCTGATGGGGATCGTTGGCAACCTCCGCTCCCGAATCCATATACTCGTTTAAGGATACGAGATTGGTACACTTCATCTGGGACTGCCATTCAAGGAGATCGTCCCCGCTGATTCCGAGTGCCTCTGCGATCTCTTCATCAGTAGCCGGATGACCCGTTTTTTCCTCGACCTGCTTTATCGCAGCATCAATCTGTTTCTGTCTCTGACGGACAGTTCTTGGTATCCAGTCATTTTTTCTGATCTGATCGAGTATGGCTCCCCTGATACGCAGGGATGCATATGTCTCAAACTTGATACCCTTTCGGTAATCAAATTTATCAATCGCGTCGATGAGTCCGAATGTACCGTAACTCACCAGATCCTCGTACTCAACATTGTATCCCAGATACATTACGAGACGGCCTGCCACAAGCTTTACAAGCGGCGCATACTCGAGTATTAATTTTTCACGCAATGCCGAATCCCCGAGTCTGGTATAGTCTTCCCAGAGTCTCTTCTTTGCATTCTCGTCCATTTACTGTCCAACCCTTTTTATTATTTTAAAAATTATTTTCTGAAGATTTCTCCGTCGTCATCTTCTTCATTATCATCAAGAATATCATCATAAGACCGCTTCATATCGAAGTTGTCTGCGATCATTTTGATAGCCAGACCAACAAATGCAAACAGCATCATCGATATAAACATCGTCAGCAGCATAACCTTAAGATCCGAACCTTTTGACAGGCATATGATCATGGATATAAGCCCTGCCAAAAGTGTTAGGAGCGGCGGGAAATGCTTGGTATTCAGATTATTTCTTTTTAACGGAGCCGCTTTATGCTCATCAATATTTTCCATTACGAAACAACCGCCTGACTAAATCATTTTAGGAGTCTTACCGACTGCCTTTATCTCATAATCCCCTGTTTGGGGATAATAGACTACAGTACGACCGTAGTTTTCACCACAGTCTTCAGCCTTTAGGGGTATACCCATTTTCTTTAAGGCTGTCTTAGACGCCTCGACATTTCTCTGACCGATTCCGAGGAGCTCCGTCTTGTTCTGAAAAGCAAACATCTGGGCACCGCCGGCGATCTTTGCTTCCATCCTGGACTTTTTGCATCCCATCTTTTCCATACGGCTCACCAGCTCAGGTATACCTGTATCAGCAAATTTAGCGATATTCTGGTTACTTGATACCGCGGTGGAATCCGGGAGCATAATATGTACGAGTCCTCCTATCCTGAGCACGGTATCCCTGATTGCAATACCTACACATGATCCGAGGCCTATAGTCGTAATCGTATCAGAATCTTTTACTATATTCATGTCGGCTATTCCGACTTTTACGCAATTTACTGCATCTGCCATTTTTACTTCCAGTTAAAACAATTTCCCTTTTATACGATTAAAACCCGAGAGCTGTGAGTATCTTGGAATATGATGTCTCATCAGGCACAAGGATAAAATATCCGGATAAATCCATTTCATCGGTAAAGTCCGTCTGAATGAGGAGCATCTTGTCTCCGACAGCACCAAACTCTATGGCAGGCACGGAAAGTATGGCCCCGGCCATATCGATACACAACTCGGGAACCGAAGGATATATGGTTAAATTCGTCAATGTGGAGAGCGAATTGAGATATGCACCGGCGATGATATTGCCTATCTCCTTAAGGGCAGAGGCCTCCATCTCGGTGAAATCCTCACCTGTGATCTCCATGCCCATAAGCTTTGATACCATGTGTCTTGCTGATTCTTTCTTTTGCATGAACATGATACTGCCGTTGATGTCTCCCTCAACCACAAGGTATATACCGGCTACTATCTGGTCCTCACCACCCATGGTTGTACCAACCTCTTTAAATTCCATGAGGTTTACCTTTGGCACTGCCATGTCTACCTTGCATCCCATCATCTGGGAGAGTGCGGTGGTTGCGTTGCCGGCACCGATATTGCCGATTTCCTTCAGCACGTCAAAGTACTGATCGCCCATTTCAGAAACATTGATTGGTTTATCCATTTTTTTCTCCTGTATAATTTATGCCTCTGCAAATACAGCATTGATATCGAGAAGAGAGATAAGGGCTCCGTCCTGCTTGCCTACTCCCATTACATATCCGCTATGTTCATCACGGTTTTCAAATGAGACTTTCTCCACTTCATCCGAATTGATATTCACTACTTCCTTTACGGAATCAACCATGATACCTACCAGTTCATGGCCTGTCTTTATTATGATGATCCTCGTATCCTTTGTGATCTCATCAGGCTCAAGTCCCATCTTGATACGCAGGCTCATTACAGGTACGATGACACCACGGAGATTGATCACGCCCTTTAAGTATGAGGGTACCTTGGGAACTCTGGTAATGCTCTGCATACGGACAATATTGTCAATAAAGCTGATGTCTACGCCGTACTGCTCCTCGCCTATGTTTACAACTATATACTGAGTGATCTGGTTTGTTGAAAGTTCGTTTTTTTCTGTAGTAGTTAATTCGTAAGCCATCTTAATATCCTCCTGTTTTATTAAATGATTGCGTTAGAGTCAAGGATAAGAGCAATCTCACCATCGCCGAGGATAGTGGCACCGCTGATAAACTTACACTTGTTGATATATTTGCCCATTGACTTGATAACGATTTCCTGCTGGCCGATAAGCTCATCAACCACAAGACCTGCGAGCTTGTCGCCCTTCTTTACGATAACCACTACCATATTGGCGTCAGGTTTTCTCTCTGACTGGCAATCAAGCATATCATCAAGTCTGATAATGGGAATAACTGTTCCTCTAAGGTGTATAACCTCTTTTGACTGGACAATCTTGATATCGGAAGGAGAAATATCCTCGATAGTCTGGATTGAGCCAAGAGATATAGCATACTTCTCTCCGCCTACAACTACCATGAGTGCCTGGATGATTGCAAGTGTAAGAGGAAGTCTGATGATGAATGTAGATCCCTCACCAAGTTTTGTCTTTACCTCTACCTCACCGGAAAGAGCTTCGATCTTGGACTTAACCACATCAAGACCAACGCCTCGTCCGGATACGTCAGAAACCTTTTTGGCAGTAGAGAATGAAGGCATAAAGAGGAGCTGGATGATGTCATCATCATCTGTGGCATATGCCTGCTCTTCTGTCATGATACCTCTCTCGATAGCCTTCTGTCTTACGGCATCCGTATCGATACCGTTACCGTCATCTCTTACCTCGATTACAACATTGTTACCATCCTGGTAAGCATCAAGGAAGATCGAGCCAACCTCGGGCTTGCCGCGCTCTGCCCTGACTTCGGCAGACTCAAGTCCGTGATCTGCAGAGTTACGGAGGAGATGCATAAGGGGATCACCAATCTCATCTACCACTGTACGATCAAGTTCTGTCTCCTCACCTGACATATAGAGTTCCATAGGCTTGTTGAGCTTTTTGGAAAGGTCTCTGATCATGCGGGGGAATTTGTTTACAACGCTCTCGATAGGCACCATTCGAACCTTCATAACAGATTCATGAAGGTTTGTGGTAACACTCTCAAGATATTCTATATGCTCATTTATCGAGTTTGAACCGGTACCTGATGAAGAGCTTGCCGTTGCGGCACTTACGAGCGAGTTCTTTGCAATGATAAGCTCTGATACGAGGTTCATGAGTACATCGAGTTTCTCAATGTCTACACGGATCGTATGGCTTACCTGAGGCTTTCCGGCTGCTTTCTTGTCGCCCTGTTTCTGGCTGCCCTGAGCTGCCGGAGAAGCCTTGCCGGCAGGAGCTACCTCATTCTTTGTGGGAGCTGCCTGCTTTGTCTCAGCCTGGGGAGCTTCCTTTTCCTCTTCCTTTGGTTCTTCTGCCCCGTCATCTCCGGGAGTCTTTACGGTATACTCTCCGATGGAGCAGTCAGCAATCTCGGATACATTCTTTACAGCCTGTACGATCTTGTCAGGTGTGCTCTCCGATCCTATGATCATGCAGAAATCAGATTCAAATTTCTCATCTTCTATATCCTGTGTGGAAGGATCTGTGGTGATGATCTCACCAAGTTCCTCAATAGCCTTAAAGACGAGGAATGCTCTTGCAGCCTTTAATATACAGCCGTCCTGAACGACTACATTTAATCCGTAAAGCTTCTTGCCGGAATTAACCGCATCATCAAGCTTTTTATAATCCTCTTCCTTGATGACAACCGAGTCCCACTTGTTGCCGGCTGCAGCTTCTTTTGCGGGAGCCTCAGCTTTTTTCTCCTCTGCTGGAGCCTTGGCAGAACTGTCATCGCCATCACTGCCGTCAAGCATGGCATTGAGAGCTTTTATAATAGGCTGATTGTCATTATCACCCTCATCCTGAGTCTCTCTGATGTTGCTCACATATTCTTCGAGAGCATCAAGACACTGGAAAAGTACGTCGACCATCTTGGCTGACACCTTGAGTTCTCCGTCCCTTACTTTTGAGAATACGTTCTCCATATCATGTGTCAGGTTCTGCATACGCTTGTAACCCATGGTACCTGCCATACCCTTGAATGTATGGGCAGTTCTGAAGATTTCATTTACCGTATCCATGTTTTCCGAATCCTGCTCGAGAGCAAGCACCTGAGTATTTAAGTTCTGAAGATGCTCCTCAGACTCATCCAGGAAAATGTCTAAATACTGACTAACGTCCATTTTTTTACCTCCGTTTTATACTTATTAATTTTTATTTTAAGTTCATTCAGGCGAATACGCCTACTTTTGCCGTGATCTCGCCGGCTATCTGGCCGA
Source organism: Lachnospiraceae bacterium UBA3643 (assembly GCA_002373855.1). Lineage (GTDB taxonomy): Bacteria > Bacillota > Clostridia > Lachnospirales > Lachnospiraceae > NK4A136. The sequence continues at coordinate 4,882 of DFKO01000228.1, read as the reverse complement.
GCTCCACGGATTTATTTGACAGTCCCGCCCGGTCGGCTGCTTTTGGCATACCGTACACAGAACAGGTTTCTTCCGTCTGGGTAATACAAAAGAGATTTCTCTTTATCTTTTTCAGATTGGTGATGCCGTTTGTACCGTCCTGACCCATGCCGGTCATGACTACGCAGACTATCTCCTCGTATCGTGAATCAATCAGTGATTCATACATATAATTGGCACAGGGTTTTACTCCCTCTCTCGGTGGCTCATCCGTGTAATGGATAGCTCCGTCCCGGCCAAGTACCATATGGCTGCCGCCTCTTGCTATGTACACATGGCCTTTCTCGGGGATGTCACCCTCTACAGCCTCTTTTACATTAACGTTGCTGCATGAATCAAGGCGCTCTGCCAGAGATTTTGTAAATCCCTTTGGCATATGCTGTACCAGCAGCACCGGGGCATCCAGGTTGCTCGGGAGCAGTGGTATAACCTTTTGCAAGGCTGCAGGGCCTCCCGTGGAACTGGCTATCGCCACTATTTTTTTTGCATTACTCCGCCTTACTGGCAGAGGAGTCTTTATACCGGTTGAACCTGTACTCGAGGGTGGGCGACTTGTCTTATCTATGGTAAAGAGGTTCTTTACCATAGAAGTCACTCTGTGCTTTGGCATTTTGGATGCCGTATCAACTATCTCAAGGAACCTGGCTACATAAGAGCCGTCCTTCATTTCTGCAGCACTGCTTGGCTTTTGTATGAAATCGACTGCGCCGAGTTCCAGTGCCCTGATCGTGACACTGCCGCCCTCTGAAGCCAGCGTTGATGATATGACTACCTTCTCGCCTGAGCCTCTCTTGTTGATTTCCTCCATAAACTGGATTCCGTCCATGATCGGCATATTCACATCAAGCAGGATCACATCAAACGACTGATGTTCAAGTATATCAAGGGCTTCACGGCCGTTTCTCGCAACTGCGCCAACCTCGAATCGTCCATCGGATGTAAGGATGTCTGATTCTACTCTTCTCATGAGTGCAGAATCATCAACTATCATAACTTTTTTCATAAAATGCGTCTCCGATACACAAATTCTTGTTACATTTTAACATATTTTTGATTTTTTACAATTAAAATAAGTTATGGGTGTCATAAATTTCGTTTTAGATATCATTAAAAATATTACCAGGTCGAAAATTAAAAAAGTTTACGAAAATGTTTCCCCTCCCACACATCCTTAGCCGCGGAGCAGGCTAATAGTGTGGGAGGGGATTATTTTCGTAAACTGTTGGATTAAGGTTTTAGATACAAAATATCTGTATATTTTTTAATTTGATTTTCGATGGAGGCGTTCCTGCTCAAAGATATATTTAACTATCTCATCCTGATCCTGATTTGAGATATGATAGAATTTTCCTCTGTACTCCGTATTTTTAGGATTGTTCGGGGCCGGACGCTCTGCGATCAGTAAAAACAGCAGATCAAACTTTCTGGGTGCATTTTTGCCCGGCAGTATGAATTTGATACGCAGATATCTGCCCGGCTCATAATGCTCTGACGATATAAATCTCATACCGCCTCCGCTGATATCTATGATGACACACTTGCCCTCGGGCTCCGGCATAAAGTTAAGGAGTCCTGTCTCATCAAATTTATCCACATCATCCTTAAGGACTTCACAGGAGTTCATGCCGACTACGCAGTCAAATCTGTAGAACTCTCTCCTCTGCAGCTTTTCAAGGTCCGTAACCTGGACAAAAGAGAGGATAAACAAGTTGTCCTCCTTGAATCTGGCCGCAACCTTCAGTCTGCATCCGTACATACCTTTCTTGGCATAAAATGTCGCATCAAACTCAGCGCCTACAGGGAGCAGCACGATCTTGGTACCCTCCATAGGCATCAGTACTTCAATATTGCCGTCATCGGTAAAATCAAATACCTTCGAGACGTATGTCTTGTCTGCTTCGTCTCCGGACACATAGGGAACAATCGCGATTTTGTCTCCGGGTCTTACTACTTCTTCGATATCAAGGCTCATGAGTTTTCTTCGTGTTGGCTACTATATGGGAAAAGAAAGCAGCCATCCCTCTCTTTCTGATATTTCCTTCTGTTTCCATATTCATCAGCCTCCTGGTAATGTCCTCGTAGGCCTTTGTCGACTTTGCCGAAGGATAGGCAATCGATACGGGGGTCTGCTGCATGACGGCACCTACAAGCTTGTCGTCATGGGGTACAGAACCTGTATATTCAAGATCGAGTCCCAGATATCTTGAGACTACGGAATTAAGCTTTTTAAATAAAGACTTACCCTCTTCCTCAGATCCAACTCGGTTTGCGATAACCTTGATCTTGGAATTATCCTTTGAAAATCTCGGATGTCTGTTGAGGGCTTTTATCAGAGAATATGAATCCGTGATGGACGTAGGCTCCGGTGTGGTCACGACGATGATCTCTCCGCTGGCCACCAGAAAGTCCATGACTGCATCTGCAATACCTGCACCTGTATCGATGATGATCACATCGGCGATGGCATCAAGTTTTGCAAGGTTCTGGATAATATATTCAAGATATTTTCTGTCAAGGTTTGAGAGTCCTGCGATACCGGATCCGCCTGAGATAAATCCCACGTCTCCGGGGCCCCAGGTGATGATATCCGTTATCTCCTTGCCCTGATAAATAAGGTCACAGAAATTATGCTTTGGCACTGTACCAAACATAATCTCAATGTTGGCGAGTCCAAAGTCCGCATCGAGGATGATCACCCTCTTGCCAAGCTTTTTAAACTGGAGAGCCAGATTTATGGCAGTATTGGACTTGCCGACACCGCCCTTGCCGCTGGTGACAGTGATGACTCTCGATAAGGGACGTTTGCTCACCTTATTTTCCTGGCCTGACTTTATTAGATTTCTAAGCTGTGTTGCCTGATCCATTTACTATTTATCACCACTTAAGTTTTCTCCGCCAAGAAGCTTTTTGACAATATTCTGGGGAGAGAATTTCTCGATATCATCCGGCACGTTCTGACCGCAGGTCACATAGCTCATGGGAGCCTCTGTGTAAATGCGGAGGTTAAGCAGATTGCCGTACACATCTGTCTCATCAAGTTTTGTAAATATGAGTCTGTAGTCAGCCACCGATTTATATGCATCGGAGATGCTGACGAGGTCTCTGTATTTTGTGGTAGCCGAGAGTACCAGATATACTTCTGTCTCAGCCTTGCCGTCAAAAAATCTGATAAAGTCTGAGACTGCTTTTTTCTGCTCCTCATTGTGATGGGAATGACCTGCCGTATCCACGAGGATATAATCATACTCTTTATAGAGATCGTAGCATTTCTCAAGATCCTCAAGAGTATAGATAATATGGAACGGTGTCTCCATGATCTGGGCGTAAGTATTAAGCTGATCCGTAGCCGCTATCCTGTATGTATCAGCTGTAAACATAGCTACATTCTTGCGCTCCATGACCTTTAACTTTGAGGCGATTTTTGCCAGTGTCGTCGTCTTGCCGACGCCTGTAGGTCCGATGAAAAATACAACCTTGGGAGTCTTTGTTGACGAGGGCTCTATAGTCTCGTTTTTGCCAAACTTTAGTATCATCTTCTGATAGATATGGGAGAGGATATACTCCATATTCATCTCCTCATCAAAAGTCCTTGATACCTCATCGATCATCTGATTGGCATACTTTTCGCTGACCTCATTATCGGTCATCGTATTATATAAAAGTCTCAGGAAATCAAGCATATCCCTGCCGGGTGCCTGCTCTCCCGAAGGTGAGCTGCCATCCTTTGTATCCTGTCTGCCTGAAATATCGTCCTTTTTATATGTGACCGGCTTTTCGGCCTTTATAGTATCAGGCTTTTCAGATACCTTTAAAGGCTCGGCTGCAGGTACCTTGATATCCACCTTAGTACTCTCACTCTCCTGCTGCTCTGAGAGCTGACGGAGCTTGTCAACGGATGCTATTGTCTCCTTTATGGACATAGCCTGCTCTTTGGAGATTGAGTCCTTACCTGATTCATCGGCAGAAGCCTTTACAGGGTTTATGACTGATGCATCTTCCTCTTCTTTTGCTACCGTTATCTCATAAAGCTTGGGCTTAAGGAAGGAAAAGAATCCTTTTTGTCTGACCTCGCTCTTTTCATTCATTACGATAAAGTTATCGCCCAGCTCAGCTGTGGCTCTCTGCATCGCATCTTCTTTTGTCTTGCCTAAAAACTTCTTTATAATCATCTTTTCGTATATCGTCCCGATTTAATATTAGGCGGTCACCATTCCCACCGACTGGAGCTCTACATCAGACTCCACCTCATTATATGATACCACAACCAGATCCTTAAAATAATCTTCAATTAATTTTCTGTAATACATTCTGACTATGGGTGATGTTAATATAATAGCATTTTTGCCGGCACTCTCAAGTTTTTCAACCATCTTTCTCGTGCTGTCCACGATCTCCTTGATACGCTCCGGTGCCAGAGTGATATATGCGCCCTGCTCAGACTGCTTGACAGAGCCCATGATCTCCTGCTCTATCTTGGGATCCAGGGTGACTACGCTGACCTGACCCTGGGATGTGAAATACTTGGCAGATATGGCAGGTTTAAGACGCTGACGGACATACTCCGTTAAGAGGTCCGTATCCCTGGTCACAGTGGCATGGTCTGCCAGACACTCGAATATGGTGAGGAGGTCTCTGATGGAGATATCCTCTGCCAGGAGGTTCTGCAGTACTTTCTGTATCTCTCCGAGTCCAAGTAGCTTTGGTACAAGTTCCTCCACGATGGAAGGGTTGTTTTCCTTTAAGTTGTTGACAAGGTTCTGGACATCCTGACGGGTGAGGAGCTCTGCAATATGACTTCTGATCACTTCCGTAAGGTGAGTCGCTATGATAGAGGGCGGGTCTA
>DFKO01000062.1 GCA_002373855.1 Lachnospiraceae bacterium UBA3643 | reverse complement strand
AACAGGCTTTTGAGAGATTTTAAATCTGATTTCAAAAAATATCCGATAGCCCGTAAAAACTTTTGCTATACTGCGGCGGCTGTAATGAAAGAAAATGAAAGGATTCCGGATTCTCTGATTTTCAGGATCAGAGGAAAGTTTGGATTGTAGATTTTTTAAACGGCAATTATGAAAGACAGCATTGGTAAAATAAAAATTGTTCTGGATAAAACCGGATACAGGAAGCCTGGATTACTTTTTATATTTATGTTTTTAGGAGGCATACTTGAACTTGTTGGGGTAGCCGGTGTATTTCCGATAATTGATGCTATCACCGGAAAGGATGAATCTGGTTATAATTTAATATACATATTATGTATGGGACTTATCGGAATATATATTTTAAAGAATCTGTTTCTGGCATATATGTATCATCGTATATATAAATATGTATTTGATGGTAAACGCCGCTTGTCTGCAGAAATATTCAGAAGAATGCTGGATAAGCCATATGAGTATCACCTTTCGACAAACATTGCTGAGATACAGAGACTTATCAGAGGCGATTCAGACGGTTTTTTTATTGCAACAAAGGCAATTCTGCAACTGGCAAGTGAACTAATCATTTGTATAATACTTGCTGTTATGCTTTTTTGTGTGAATTTCACAATGGCATTAATGATGGGACTTCTCATAGGTATATGCGTAGGTCTGGTTTTGTTAATATCAAAAAAACGCATCATTAAGTTGGGTAAAGAGGAGATGATATATTCTACTGAGACAATTAAGTGGATGATGCAGGGAATCGGTGGTGTAAAGGAAGTAAAGCTCCTTGGCAAAGAGTCATTTTTCGAAAAGAAATATGAAAGATATGACAGGATGTCAAGCGACAGGATCAGAAAACAACAGTTTTTAACCCAGATTCCAAGACTGTTTACAGAGACAATCTGTATTGTCGGTATTATGATTTGGATTATGTTTAATCAATGGATGGGTAATGATCTCGTTTCAATGCTTCCTATGATATCGGTTTTTGTTGTGGCGGCGTTCAGGCTTTTGCCTTCAGTCGGTAAAATAAACGCGCTGCTTGCAGAATATAATTTTTACAAACCGAAGATTGACAGTATTTATAATGAAATTTCGTCATGGGAATCAAAGACGGATGAAAGAACTGCCGCCGGCAGTATACCATTTGATGAAAAGATTGAAGTTAAAGATTTATCATTTAAGTATAAGGGGGGAAACGACTTTGTATTGAATGATGTATCGCTGGCTATATCCAAAGGTGAATCGGTGGGAATAGTCGGAAAATCGGGAGCAGGAAAATCAACTCTTGTTGATTTGATTATGGGGCTCCTTGAAAGCGACAGAGGAAAGGTTTGTTCTGATGGACATCCGGTAAATGATAATCTGAATTCGTGGTACAGTATGATAGGCTATGTGCCTCAGAATATTTATCTGTCAGATGATTCTATCAGAAATAATATTGCATTTGGTATTGATGAAGAAATAATAGATGACAAAAAAATTAATGACGCACTGGTAAAAGCCCAGCTTGGCGAGTTTATCACCATGTTGCCTAATGGCCTTGATACCGTCGTTGGAGACAGGGGCGTACGCCTTTCGGGAGGACAGCGCCAGAGGATAGCGATAGCAAGGGCACTTTATAACAATCCGGAACTGCTGATACTTGATGAGGCGACATCAGCTCTTGATAATGAGACGGAAAGTGCCGTGATGGATGCCATAGAATACCTGCATGGACAGGTGACCATGCTCATCATTGCCCACAGAATGAGTACGATAGAGAAATGCGACAGTGTATATAAGATAACCGATAAAGGTACGGTTGAAAAAGTCAGATAAATAAAAAGTGAGGGAGAAAGATTATGTTTGAAAACATGAATGAACAGCAGGCAAGGGAAGAGATACTAAAGATGGTATCGGAGTACTGTGATGCATTTCATAAGGGAGATGGAGACGGCTATACGGAAGGTGAGCGTATCCCTTATGCCAAAAGAGTTTATGACCATGATGAGATGGTCAATCTCGTGGATGCGTCCCTTGAATTCTGGCTGACATCCGGCAGATATACGAGAGAGTTTGAGAAAAAGTTTGCATCATATCTGGGTGTAAAGTTCTGCGCCCTGGTTAATTCCGGCTCTTCTGCAAACCTCTGTGCATTTATGACCCTTACTTCGCCTCTCTTAAAAGAGAGACAGGTTCGTCCCGGAGACGAGATGATCACTGTGGCGGCAGGGTTCCCCACAACCGTGACTCCTGCCATCCAGTACGGTGTGGTGCCTGTATTTTTAGATGTAACAATCCCTCAGTACAATATTGATACGGATATGCTTGAGAAAGCACTGACCGAAAAGACAAAAGTCGTAATGATTGCACACACTCTCGGCAATCCTTTTGATGTGATAAAGGTTAAGAAATTTTGCGATAAACATAACCTCTGGCTTGTGGAGGATAACTGTGATGCTCTTGGCAGCAAGGTGTCTGATGGTAAGGGAGGTATGATATTTACCGGTACAGTCGGTGATATAGGTACATCATCATTTTACCCTCCGCATCATATGACAATGGGAGAGGGTGGCGCAGTATATACCAATAATCCATTGCTCGCCAGGATCATTAAATCAATGCGTGACTGGGGCAGGGACTGTGTGTGTGAGTCTGGCCAGGACAATATGTGCGGTCACAGATTTGACGGCCAGTACGGAGAACTGCCCAAGGGGTATGATCATAAATATGTATATTCCCACTTTGGATATAATTTGAAAGCAACTGACCTTCAGGCAGCGGTGGGATGTGCCCAGATAGAGAAGTTCCCGGGATTTGTGGAAAAGAGAAAGCATAATCATAAATACCTGAAAGAACTCCTGGCACCCATCAGCGATAAGGTGATCCTGCCGGAAGCACTCCCCGGATCGGAGCCAAGCTGGTTTGGATTTATGATCACATTAAAGGAAGGCATGGACAGAAAAAAGGTTGTGCCCTATATCGAGTCAAAGGGTATCCAGACGAGAATGCTCTTTGCGGGTAATCTCACAAAGCATCCCTGCTTTGACCAGATGAGAGCAGAGGGAGATAAATACAGGATAGTTGGGGATTTAAAAAATACTGACAGAATAATGAATGACACATTCTGGGTAGGTGTTTATCCCGGAATGAATGATAAAAAACTTGAATATATGGCAAAGATAATTATTGAGGCGGTTAAAGTTTGAAAGAAAAATTACATACGTAATTTTTCTTCGCGGAGGGATACTTATGATTAATGATTTCTACAGAGACAAAAAAGTACTGATAACAGGTCATACGGGATTTAAGGGCTCATGGATGTGCAGAGTCCTCTTAAATGCCGGAGCATATGTATCAGGATATGCACTTAAGCCGGCTGAAGGTCCTGCTCTTTACAATATGGCAGGGATGCTGGCAGTAGACTCTCATATAGGCGATGTCTGCGACCTTAACCATCTGATGGAAGTATTTGATGAGGTTCAGCCGGAGATAGTGATACATATGGCGGCCCAGCCCCTTGTCAGGGAGTCATATAAGGATCCCGTCGGTACATATAATACAAATGTGATGGGTACAGTCAATGTCCTTGAATGTGTCCGTACTCATAAATCTGTCAGATCTTTTGTTAATGTCACTACAGACAAAGTATATCTTAATAAAGAATGGGAATGGGGATACCGGGAGAATGAAGAACTTAACGGTTACGATCCGTATTCCAATTCTAAATCCTGCTCGGAGCTTGTCACACAGTGCTATAAGAATTCATTTTTTAATGAGATGAAGGACAGGGAGATTGCGATAAGTACAATGCGTGCCGGAAATGTAATCGGCGGCGGAGATTTTGCCAAGGACAGGATCATCCCTGACTGCGTGAGAGCAGCCCTTAAAGGAGAGGATATCACGGTCAGAAATCCTTATTCCACAAGGCCTTATCAGCATGTACTTGAGCCCGTCATGGCATATCTGATGGTGGCTATGCGACAGTATGAGGAGCCGCGCCTTGCAGGTAATTACAATATAGGACCTGACGACGGTGACTGCCTTACGACAGGCAATATTGTGGAGCTTTTCTGCAATAAATGGAATGATATCGATCCGAATGCGAATATGAAATGGATAAATGCATCGGAAGAGAATGCACCTCATGAAGCCAATTTCCTTAAACTCGATTGCTCAAGGATCAAAAATACATTCGGATGGAAGCCTGCCTGGGATATCGGGACGGCAATAGAAAAAACCGTCCTGTGGACGGTTATCTATGCGGGTAAAGGCGATATACCCGCCTGTATGGATATGCAGATTAAAGATTACTTATCTGCTTTGTATCCGTAAAATGCATCATAAAGAATTTCGATATATGTATCATCAAAGTTCTTTAAGAACAGTCTGTCTTCCTTCCATACTTCGGTATCCGAGAGATATGTGGTATAGAACTGGGTATATGTAAACGGCCCGGTCTGATACCAGTAGATGTAATAGGTATTGCCGAGGTAATCATTTTCGGTAGAGATGACATACTTGTAATCACCGTGGGTGTAACCTTTATAACCAAGGTTGTAGGGTCCGAGAGCGGCTCTGTCACTCTTTATGGTCAGGAACATACTAAGGGCTATAAAGCATACCATGATAAAGCCGACAACAATCCAGCCGACTGTTTTCTTTTTCTTAAAGTCATCATAAATAAAAGCAGGCAGAGAAAGGAGACCGATGGTCCATAAAATGCCGGAGCCTTTTACGAGCATATCGGTTGACAGGGGACCTATCTGGATGCAGTAGCTAAAATCTTTAAGGAAATTCACAAGATAAAGATTTAAACCGCCACCGATGATTATCAGGACAAGGGATATGATCCAGTATCTGTGTTTTTTTGCCGGTGAATCACTGTTGTTTTTATTAGGGTCTGTATTATCGGATATTTCAGTGGCCGATGTCTCTTCGGTGATCTCGTTTTCTGTAATATTTTCGGTGTCTTTGATTTCTTCTGACATTATTTTATCCTCCGATTTAAACTTACCTATATACTTTAATGGAATAAGATAATGTTTTCAAGGGAATATCGAAAATACCCTCTTTACAAACAATTCGCTGTATGATATTTTATTCATTGTGCGTGTGCACGAAACTGTCACTCAGATAAAGGCGTAGTCCTTAACCCGGGGGCAGCAGTTATTTTCCGGGGAATGAAAACCCCATAATAAAAAGTAAAGGAGAATTCAAAATGATTTCAGCAGAGAAGAAAACAGCAGTTATCGAGAAGTACGCTACAAAGCCCGGTGACACAGGTTCACCTGAAGTACAGGTTGCAGTACTTACAGCAAGGATTGAGGAACTCACAGCTCACCTTAAGGAGCATCCCAAGGACAACCACTCAAGACGCGGTATGTACAAGATGATCGGTAAGAGACGTGGTCTTCTTGACTACCTCAAGAAGGTTGACATCGAGAGATATCGTACACTTATCGAGAAGCTCGGTATCAGAAAATAATAGGAATGTAATATCAAAACCGATAAATCCCTTCCGTGAAAAAGCGCGGAAGGGATTTTTTTATAAATATTTTTTGTTCACATATTTATTTATATGATAAAGCTCCCGGCCCTCAGTAGAGCCCCGGTACTCTATGGCTCTTACCGGACAGGCATTTATGCATGCCATACAGTGGTTACATTTATGCTGCCAGACGGGACGCCTGTTTTTTATGCATATATTATTGACGGGACATACTCTGGCGCATTTTCCGCATCCTATGCATGTATCTTTTGTATAGAACAGCTCGTCGGGTTGTTTGTATTTTACCCATATGGGATTAAAGGGCAGGGTGATGAGCTTTTCAAACAGGAAGATATAACGGCTTTTTAATCTGTCGCCGCGTTTTATCGCAGCTGCAACCAGGGGAAGCTTTTCCTTTGCTCCAAGCAGTCTCTTTTTATTTTCATCCCGTGACTGAAGAGGATATCTTTTGCTGATGATATAATTCCTGGGCATCTTAAAATCGGCACATCCCATGTAGATCATTTTCTTTTGATGCGCAAGGCGCTTTGCAAGGGTTGAAGCAATGCCGGAATAGCCGCCGCTTGTAAAGACAAAATAGATCTGCCGGTTGCCCTTTAATATAGCCTTTTTAAGATATGATGCAAGGAATCTTGGCATCTCGCACACATATATCGGTGAGCATATGATAAAAGGCTTGTCGGATTTAAGGACCGACATGTTGTTTGTCTTGATGCGTTCCAATAAATTTACGGCAGAGTCATCAAGCCGTTTTGCCAGCTGATGAGCGATAAATTCCGTATTTCCGGTTGAGGAATAATATAAGATCATAACAGGTCTCCGTTTTATAAAATATGTTTCTATTCTATCATTGAGTAATGCAAAGTATATTGATTTCAAATAAAAAAGGTAGCGAAAATGAGAGGGACAATTTGGTAAAAATGCACTTGTATAAATTATTCGACATTTTCTTTATAAAAATGATATAATATAAAAGTCTGCGGGTAAAAGCAGAGGACAGCACGAGACCACTGAAAAGGGCATATTGGAAATCATAAAGCAAAATATGTTTTTCTCAGTGTTTTCGCGAATCCTCTGCAGCAGGGCAGCCACCCTGCATCCGCATGTATATCAAGAAATCAAAAAAGGAGATTCGCAAAATGGCAAAAGAATTCAAAACTTACAGTATTGAAATCGGCGGCCGTACTCTTTCCGTAGATATCGGAAGAGTAGCAGCACAGGCTAACGGTGCCGCATTCATGCACTACGGTGATACCACAGTGCTTTCTACAGCTACTGCTTCAGAGAAGCCTCGTGACGGTATCGATTTCTTCCCTCTCTCAGTAGAGTATGAGGAGAAACTTTACGCAGTAGGAAAGATTCCCGGAGGCTTTAACAAGCGTGAGGGCAAGGCATCTGAGAATGCCATCCTTACCAGCCGAGTAATCGACAGACCCATGAGACCTCTGTTTCCCAAGGATTACAGAAATGATGTAACACTTAACAACCTCGTAATGAGTGTTGATCCTGAGTGTCGTCCTGAGCTCGTGGCTATGCTCGGTTCTGCCATCGCTACATGTATTTCAGATATTCCCTTTGACGGACCCTGCGCTACTACACAGATTGGTCTCGTAAACGGTGAGTTTATCGTAAACCCTAATCAGGTACAGTGGAAAGACGGTGACCTGCAGCTTACAGTTGCTTCAACATCTGAGAAGGTCATCATGATCGAGGCAGGTGCAAACATCGTACCTGAGGCAAAGATGATCGAGGCTATCTACATGGCTCATGATATCAACCAGAAGATCATCGCATGGATCAATGATATCTGTGCGGAGGTTGGCAAGAAGAAGCATGAGTATACAAGCTGCGCAGTTCCTGCAGAGATGTTCGAAGCTATGAAGAAGATCGTAACACCTGAGGAGATGGAGACAGCTGTATTCACAGACGAGAAGCAGGTTCGTGAAGAAAACATCAGAAAGATCACAGAGAAATTCGAGGAGGCATTTGCTGATAATGAAGAGTATCTCGCAATCCTTCCCGATGCAGTATATCAGTACCAGAAAAAGACTGTCAGAAAGATGATCCTCAAAGATCACAAGCGTCCTGACGGCCGTGAGATCACCCAGATCAGACCTCTTGCAGCTGAGGTTGATATCATCCCCAGAGTACACGGTTCTGCAATGTTTACAAGAGGACAGACTCAGATCTGCGACGTGGTAACACTTGCTCCCCTTTCTGAAGTACAGAAGGTAGACGGACTTGATTCAAATGAAAAGACAAAGAGATACATGCATCATTACAACTTCCCTGCATACTCTGTAGGTGAGACCAAGGTTTCAAGAGGACCCGGAAGAAGAGAGATCGGTCACGGTGCTCTCGCTGAGAAGGCTCTTGTACCCGTACTTCCTTCTGAGGAAGAGTTCCCTTATGCAATCCGTGCCGTATCCGAGACATTTGAGTCAAACGGATCTACATCAATGGGTTCTACATGTGCATCATGTATGTCA
>DFKO01000041.1 GCA_002373855.1 Lachnospiraceae bacterium UBA3643 | reverse complement strand
AAGATAAGGCGCAATCCGTATTCGGTGATATTATTTGATGAGATAGAGAAAGCTCATCCGGATGTATTTAATGTATTATTACAGGTTCTTGACGACGGTCATATCACCGATTCCAAGGGCAGAAAGATCAGCTTTAAGAATACAGTGATCATTATGACTTCAAATGCCGGAGCAGGCAGGATAGTCGATCCAAAGAATCTTGGATTCACAGCCAGTGCAGATGCGGAAAAGGATTACAAGCGGATGAAGGACGGAGTGATGGAGGAGGTCAAGCGTCTCTTTAAACCGGAGTTCATCAACCGTATTGATGAGATAATCGTATTTAAGAGTCTTAACAAGACAGATCTTAAGAATATTGCATCGCTCCTTATTAAGAATCTGGCAGCCCGCAGTGAAGCTCAGATAAACATAAAGTTAAAAGCCGGTGCGGGAGTGAGAGATTACCTGGTTGACCACTTTACGAATGTAAAGATGGGTGCGAGACCTTTAAAGAGAGGTATCCTTGGATTTATAGAGGACCCTCTTGCAGTAGAGATACTTGAGGGCAGGATCAATCCGGGTGACGAGGTGACTGTATCCGTAAAGGATGACAAGGCAGTATTTAAAGTAAAATAATTTTTTGAAATTCAAACCATAAATTTTAGTATTTGATTCGTATCTATTAATGAAAGGGCATAAAGGATGACTGACCGCGAGTTTGCGGACAACTTAAACCTGATCAGAAAGGGAGACCAGACAGGCCTTAAGGCTGTGTATGAGGAATATATGAGCTATATATATTCTGTTGTTTTTTCGTACCTTGGCAGCAAGGAGGATTCGGAGGATATATGCAGCGATTTCTTTATCAAGCTCTTTAAGAATCCTCCCGATTACAGGCCGGGGTCCGGCCATAAGGGATTCATAGCCACTATCGCCAGAAATATGTCCATAGACCATATGAGAAAGCGGGGCAGAGAAGACCTGACGGAAGACTTTGAAGAAGCTGGTATTACCCCCGATACAAAGAGTGCGGAGGACGAGGCAGTAGGTCAGCTCGGATACGATGAGGCGATAGCCATGCTAAAACCGCCAGAGCCTGAGATCATCAATATGAAGCTTATGGGAGACCTTAGCTTTAAAGAGATAGCAGAAGTACTTAAGATGCCAATGGGAACAGTTACCTGGCATTACAGAAAAGCGATTGAGAAATTAAAAGGATTTGTGACTGCATAATTCCGAGGACATGATTAATGAGTGATGAGAAAAAGTCTGAAGAATTGAATATTGTAAATGAGAGTGATCTTCCAAAGATACCGGAAGCTTTTGCCACCGAGTATAAAAAGAGGATGGCGGAGCAGACTCCCGATATCTGGGACAGGATAGTCGCGGGGATCGGTGAGGAGAGCGCACTGGGAGAGGCCGCACCTGTAACTGAACCTCAAAAGAAAAAGGGGGGTATCATAGCTCACTTTAGGAAATTCGGGGCATACTACGGTGTGGCAGCAGCGGCAGTACTCTGTATAGCCATTGCGGTACCTGTGCTCATGAATACAAAGTATGCGGCGACAAATGAGGCTGAGGCACCTGCGCCCCATCAGAGCAAGAGAGATGGATCAGGCAGCTACGGAGATATGGAAGCATTTGCTGTCGGCGGTGACGAAAAGTATTCCGAAGAAACATATTATGACGATGCGGAATGTGCAGAGGCAGAGGAGTCCGATGATCTGTTTATAAATTCCGATGATTACAGCTCTGCAGGTGATTCGCAGGCGGCTGAGGAGTCCGCAGACGAGACATCTGACATGGACACCGATTATGAGAATCAATACGAAATGATCATAGAAACCGTTAAAGCGGAGATCATCAGTATGGAAAAGGATAATGACTATATCATCACCTTTATCGTAAAAGATGAAAACGGGATGGAACTTATGTTAAACAACGGTCCTATGTATTATTCGGAGAGATTCATAGAAAATACCATTTCCTACAAGGATTATGACAGATTATGTGACAATATGGCAGACCTTAAGGAAGGGGATACGATAGAAGCCGTTATTGTATATTATGACAATAATATCCGGGGACTGGATGAGACGGATACGCTGTTTATCTTTGGTATGAAATAATATTTTGTTCACAAAAAGTTCGCTTTTTAGATACGATTTTTGCCTTAAAATACTGTAAAAGAGGCAGAAAAAATAGTATACTTATAGTGTCTTTAAACAGATGATTTAAAGACTACTATTAAGGAGGTTACAGAAATATGGCAGCAGTTAAGGAACTCATCAGATCGGAAGCAGACGGAAGTGTGAGCTTCGGAGATTACACACTCAGTCAGAAGACAAAGCTTGAAGATTATCAGCATGAGGGAGATATACTCAAGGTCAAGACTTTTAACGAGATTACGAGACTTGAAAAGAACGGGCTGTTTTTATATGAATCTACTCCGGGTACGGCAGTCAGCTCATTTAAGGAAACTGAAAACGGTATATCATTTAAAGTAGAAGGACCCGAGGATGCCCAGATCACCGTGGGTCTTGAGGAAGATACAGAATACAGGATTATGGTTGACGGCGTCAACTCAGGCAAGATGAAGACAAACCTCGGCGGTAAGCTCTCATTCAGCGTGGAACTTGCCGGAGCCGGTGAGGTTAAAGTAGAAATCAAAAAATAACAACCGGACATTTATAATGATTTGTTAATATCGTCAAAATAAGAGCCAACCCATTAAGCACTTATTGATTGTCAAAGATATTTTTGGCATGTTTTGCTTTTCGGAGGCTCTTATTTTGGTTTAAGGAGATAATGATGGCAAAAGCAAAAATGAAATCCGTATTTTTCTGCAAAGACTGCGGATATGAATCAGCCAAATGGATGGGACAGTGTCCTGCCTGCAAGGCATGGAATACAATGGTGGAGGAGGTGGTATCGTCATCTTCAAAAGCGGTACCGTCAATAAACCGTACGGAGCCTATAAAACCGGTTAAGATATCCGAGATAAATTTAAGCGAGGAAGACAGGATACCTACAGGCATGGACGAACTTGACAGGGTACTTGGCGGAGGTATCGTACCGGGATCGCTTGTTCTTGTGGGTGGTGACCCGGGTATAGGTAAATCAACATTGCTGCTTCAGATGTGCAGGAATCTTGCGGATAATGATCAGAACGTCCTCTATATTTCGGGAGAGGAATCTCCAAAACAGATCAAGATGAGAGCGGAGAGGATCGGTAAATTCGATGATCATATGGAACTGCTCTGCGAGACAGACCTTGGCCGTATAGGATCAGTACTTGAGAGTAAGAAGCCTTCCGTTGTGATAATAGACTCAATACAGACCATGTACAGTGAGGAGGCGTCAGGATCTCCGGGCAGTATATCCCAGGTCAGGGAATCCACGGCAGTACTCTTAAAACTGTCCAAGTCCCTCGGGATAACCATATTCATCGTAGGACATGTGACAAAAGAAGGTATGGTTGCCGGCCCCAGGATACTCGAGCATATGGTGGACAGTGTTCTTTATTTTGAGGGGGACAGACATGCCGCATACAGAGTACTCCGGGGAGTGAAAAACAGGTTTGGTTCAACCAATGAGATAGGCGTATTTGAGATGCGGGAGGAGGGACTCGCGGAAGTAAAGAATCCGTCCGAATATATGTTAAACGGCAGACCAAAGGGTGCGGCAGGTACTGTCACAACCTGTTCCATGGAGGGCACGAGACCCATACTCCTTGAGATACAGGCTCTCGTATGCCAGACAAACTTTGGTTATCCGAGGCGTCAGACATCGGGAGCGGATATAAATAGGGTAAACCTTCTGATGGCTGTCCTTGAAAAGAGGCTTGGGCTCCATCTTGGAAACTGTGATGCGTATGTAAATGTGGCAGGCGGTATGAAAGTCCAGGAGACAGCTGTAGACCTTGGCATAGCCATGGCTGTAGTATCAAGCTTTTTAAATGTACCTGTTGATGACAGGGTTCTGGCTGTAGGCGAGGTAGGACTCTCCGGCGAGGTCAGGGCAGTCAGTATGATCGAGCAGAGAGTAGGGGAGGCGGTTAAGCTCGGCTTTGATACAGTGCTTGTCCCAAAGGTATGTATTGAAAGGGTCAAAGGGATTAAGGGATGTAAGATCATCGGTATCGAATCTGTCTCTGACGCGATCAGACTGATCAAGGAAGATGTATAGGGATCAAAAAATCCGGGACAGGATTATCCGGATTATATATATAAAGAGAGGGGTGGCGTTAAGCCACCCCTATTAATTTTAATATGTCTCTGCAAATGATGTATATAAGTCTCACCTTTTTTATTTGTGAAGGATTTTTTTAAATCCTTTATTTCTATATATGCCATCTGTTTTTTTCCTCTGGCTTTCTTTTGTTTTTTGATTTAACGGAATGTTAGCACAAAAAAAATCATTACGATAATGAATAAAAACCATAGTAAGTTATGCATAAAAGTTATAACGATGAGTTTCTACTATTAATAAAACTCAAAGCATCGGACAGGCTATAAATTTTGGGGGAAATAATATTTAAGGTATTAGCCAAAAGTTATAACGAGCCATAAAAAAAAGCGATTATTCAAGAAAGAAACACAATGATAAACTAATCAAAAATCAGGAAAGGGAATAAAAGATACCCGATCCGAAGGAGGAGTTATGAATAAGACTAATGTAAACTTGGATATCGAGTCTGTTGAGATAAGAGAACAGCGACTCGGCGCAATTACATCCTGGCACGGAAACAGTGCAGCAGAGCTTGTAGAGCAGGCATCTTGCGGGACCTTAAAAGAGGGTAAGAGAAATTTCTCTCAGTGCCTTGGATGTTCGACAACACATGGTGCATGTCAGACTATCATGGTTCAGGATTCTGTACTTATAAGTCATGGCCCTGTCGGATGCTCATCATGTTTTCATGACTTTGCATTCAGCTACAGAGTCAGCGGTGCCAACAGAGGACTTACAAATCTTAAGGAAAGGCATGTCTATTCAACAAACCTTGAGGAGAAAGAAACCATATACGGAGGAGCCCAGAAACTGAGAGACACAATCAGAGCCGCATATGAGAGAGAGCATCCCAATGCCATATTTATAGTAACTACATGTGCAGCAGGAATAATCGGTGATGATGTTGAATCGGTTGTAAATGAGATGGAACAGGAAATAGGAATACCTGTATGTGCGGTTTACTGTGAAGGCTTCAGATCAAGAGTATGGACAACAGGTTTTGATGCCGCATATCATGCCATCGCCAGGAAGCTTGTTAAGCCTCCGAAGCAGAAAAGAAAAATAATAAATGTGATCAACTTCTGGGGCTATGACCTTTTCAATGAATGGTTTAAACCCCTTGGATATGAAGCGAATTATATCGCTCCGTATGCAACGGTGGAATCGCTCGGATATGCATCGGAAGCAGCAGCGACAATGCAGGTATGTCCGACTCTCGGAACATATCTTGCCCATGTACTTGAGCAGGAGTACGGAGTGCCGGAGATAAAGGAAGCTCCTCCTTACGGAATCCCCCAGACTGATGCGTGGTTCAGAAATCTCGGTGAAGTCCTCGGAGTATCCGATAAGATCGAGGAGATCATTAAACAGAAGAAAGAAGAATATCTGCCTAAAATAGAGGCCCTCAGAGAGAAGCTTAAAGGAAAAAAAGTATATGTGGCCGCCGGTGCTTCTTACGGACACAACCTCCTTGCAATACTGAGAGAACTCGGAATGGAAGCAGTCGGAGCAGGTATCTTCCATCATGAGCCAAGATTTGACAGCGGATCTGAGCAAACGGATGTGCTTAAAAAGGTGATCGGTAACTACGGTGATGTTCCCAACTTTAATGTCTGCAACAAGCAGGAGTATGAACTTGTCAACAGGATTTATAATCTGAAACCGGATCTGCTCCTTGCAAGACACGGCGGAATGTCAAGATGGGGAGCAAAGCTCGGTGTTCCTTCACTCCTTATCGGTGATGAGCATTTCGGAATGGGATATGAAGGTCTCGTAAAATACGGTGAGCGGATTCTTGAAACTATTGAGAATGATGAGTTTGTAAAGAATCTTGAAAAGCACGCTTTCGTTCCATATACAAAATGGTGGTTCGAACAGCCTGTTGATACATTTATGAAATAGGAAATAGGAGGATATAGTATTATGTCAGGTTTTATAGAACAGGAGAGATATACCTGTGCCATAGGAGCCCTGCAGACAGTTGTGGCGATTCCGAGGGCAGTGCCGATTCTCCATTCAGGTCCCGGATGCGGAACAATGATCGGAGGATTTTTTGAGAGAGCAACAGGTTATGCAGGTGGCAATACAATGCCATGTACCAATTTTGCGGAAAAGGATGTTGTATTCGGAGGAGTAAACAAGCTCCGCAAGATTGTAGAAAATACATACAAGATACTTGATACTGATCTCCAGGTGATACTCAGCGGATGTACGGCAGGTATTACAGGTGATGATATCGGATCTGTTGCAGAGGAGTTTAAGGATCAGGGCAAACCAATCGTATATCTTGATACTCCGGGATTTAAGATGAACAATTACAGATCTCACAGTGAAGTGATCAATGCGATCATCAACCAGTATGTAAGTGAATATGAAGATGCAAATCCTGCAAGAAGCAGAAAGAATCTTGTGAATTTATTTGCATCGATTCCGTATCAGGATATTTTCTGGAAAGAAAATCTCAAGGAATACAAAAGGCTGCTCGAGGGAATCGGACTTGAAGTAAATATTCTCTTCGGACCGTTTTCAAACGGAGTAAAGGAGTGGCAGACAATTCCTTCCGCAAACTTTAACATCCTCGTGTCACCATGGTACGGAGAGCCTGTAGTAGAGAATCTAAAGACCCGTTATGACCAGCCTTATTACAAATTCGGATATGTTCCCATCGGAGGTAATGAGACGACAAAATTCCTTAAGGGTGTTGTGGAATTTGCAAATGCAAACGGAGCAGAGATAGATGAAAAGAAAGCAGAGGCCTTTTATTTAAGGGAAGAGTCAGCTTTCTATGAGGAGATAGATAACCTTACCACATTTATCACAGAGTTTAGGTACGGACTACCGGGACATGTACATATAATAGGTGATTCCGGATATGTAATCGGTCTGTCAAAGTTTTTGCTGACAGAGACCGGTATCATTCCGAAGGAGCAGTTCATTGTGGACAATACACCTAAAAAATATCAGCAGGAAATAGCTGATGAGCTTGCGGGGATTTCTGCTAAAAGAGATATACCCGTATCATTTGATCCGGATGCAGGCAAGGCTCAGAAGACAATCCTGGCTCTTGATCATACAAGGAGAGGTCTGATCATCGGAAGCGGCTGGGACAGGGATATTGCAAAAAAGACGAATTGTGATTTTGTCGGAGCATTTGCACCTGTTCAGTACAGACTGACCCTCTCGACAAACTGGGTAGGATATACAGGTGGTCTTCATGTGATAGAAGACATATATAATACAGTGCTTTCAAGTTATCAATAAGATTTAAAGCAATAAAATCGTATGTAAGAAATATGAATAATTTAGACAGGAGAAAAAAATAAAATGGCTGAGAAAACTTTAAGACAGATAGCGATATACGGAAAAGGAGGAATCGGTAAATCAACGACAACACAGAATCTTACAGCAGGACTTCTTGATGCAGGTAAGAATGTAATGATCGTAGGATGTGATCCAAAAGCAGATTCAACGAGACTGATGCTTGGCGGACTTGCTCAGAAGACAGTTCTTGATACACTTCGTGAGGAGGGCGAGGATATTGATCTTGATGCTATCATGAAGACCGGTTTTAAGGGAGTAAGATGTGTCGAGTCCGGCGGTCCCGAGCCGGGTGTTGGATGTGCGGGAAGAGGTATCATCACATCAATCGGTCTCCTTGAGAGACTCGGAGCATATACGGATGATCTTGATTATGTTTTTTATGATGTCCTCGGAGATGTAGTATGCGGCGGCTTTGCAATGCCTATCCGTGAAGGAAAAGCAAAGGAAATCTATATAGTTGCAAGCGGTGAGATGATGGCTCTCTATGCGGCTAATAATATTTCAAAAGGTATTGCGAGATATGCCAGAACAGGCGGTGTGAGACTTGGCGGTATCATCTGTAACAGCCGAAATGTAGACAGAGAGGAAGAGCTTGTCAGGGCATTTGCAAAAGAACTCGGAACCCAGCTTATTCATTTTGTACCTAGGGACAATGTGGTACAGAGAGCCGAGATACATAAAAAGACAGTTATAGAATATGAACCTGCATGCAGACAGGCCAATGAATACAGAAATCTTGCAGAGGCGATAGAAAATAATCAGCAGTTTGTAATCCCTACGCCTCTTACCCAGGAGAGACTTGAAGAGATCCTGATGGAGTACGGACTTATGGACAGTCTGCAGGATGATTATAAGATTTAAGAGGAAGTAAGATGAAATACAGAGCGGCACTCGCGAGCTTCGACGGGCAGTATGTCGATCAGCATTTTGGTCATGCAAAAAAATATTATATATACGAATTTGACGATCAGACAGATACTTATGAATTTGTTGAGAGACGTTTTGTTGATGTTTTCTGCGAGTGCGGCAATTCATCATCTGATGCTTTTTCGGACGTATTTGAAAAACTTTATGATGTAGGGGCAATTATTATATCAAAAATAGGCGCCGGCGCTGCAGGGATCGTCGAGTCAAAGGGATATGTGATTTATGAATCTTATTCCAGAGCGGAAGATGTGCTGAACAGCATAAATAAAAACAGGTTATATGAGGCAGATAAATGGCGAGAGATTTCGAAGAATTAAAACTCACCCATCCCTGCTTTGCAATGGGAAAGAAAGGGACAAACGGAAGGATACACCTGCCCGTGAGCCCGGGGTGCAATATAGAATGCAGATTTTGTGACAGGCAGATCAATGATTATGAGGACAGGCCCGGAGTGACCGGGAGCATAATCAAACCGGAAGAAGTTACTGATATCATTAAGCGCTCACTGGATGTTTGCAGTGATATCAGTGTAGTCGGAATTGCAGGACCGGGAGATACTCTTGCGACCGACAGTGCACTTAAGACATTCAGAATCGTAAAAGAGAATTTTCCGAAACTTATTAAATGTATGAGTACAAACGGTCTGCTCCTTCCGGAAAAGGCTGATGAGATAATCGAGGTCGGAATAGATTCCCTCACCGTGACGGTCAATGCGGTTGACCCCGAAATAGAAGTAAAACTTAATGACGGAATTCATTATCACGGAGAATATTACAGTGGAGTTGAAGCGGCAACAATACTTATCAGAAACCAGCTTGAAGGTATAAAAAAGGTTGCGGACGCAGGTATCACGGTTAAAGTAAATACAGTGCTTGTACCGGGAATAAATGATGACCATATAGAGATGATAGCTAAAACCGTAAAGGAACACGGCGCGTCAATCTATAACATCATACCGCTTATACCCCAGCATAAATTAAAGGATGTCCCGGCTCCAAAATGTGCAGAGATAGATCTCGCAAGACAAAAGGCGGAAAAGTATATCGATGTATTCAGACACTGCCAGCATTGCAGGGCAGATGCGATCGGTGTACCGGGAGAAAAGGATTACGGAGATCAGATTTATTTAAGGAGAATATCCGTGAAGGATACTTTTTCACACGGATGAAAATCAGGTAATGACATTACAACAGCTTATATATTCAATTACAATTTCAGAATCGGGTTCAATGAATAAGGCTGCCGAATGTCTGTTTATCTCTCAGCCCACACTTACAAAAGCGATTAAAGAGCTTGAATCGGAAATCGGGTTTTCGATTTTTATCAGATCGGGCAGAGGTGTGGAACTCACCGGTGACGGACGGGATTTTATCATATATGCCAAGCAGGTATGTCAGCAGTACGATGTCCTGAAGGATAAATTCGGGACAAAGGGTAACAGAAGAAAAAAGTTTGGAATATCCACCCAGCATTATTCATTTGCATTAAAGGCATTTACGGGACTCGTACTTAAATATGATACGGCCGATTATGATTTCGCATTCAGAGAGACTACTACAAGGGATGTCATCGATGATGTGGGCAATTTGAAAAGTGAGATCGGGATTCTTTTTTTCAGCGATTATAACAGTAAAGTAATTGAAAAGGATCTTCGGGATAACGACCTTGTCTTTACTCCTCTTATAGAATGCAAAGCATGTGTGTATTTATCAAAAAATCATCCGCTGGCAGAAAAATCATCGGTTGATTTTGAGGAACTGTCACCATATCCCTGTATTTCATTTGAGCAGAGAGAATCGGACCCCATATATTATTCAGAGGAGATACTGGCAGAAAAAGATTATCGTCGAAAGATTACAATTAATGACAGAGGGTCTGCTCTTGGTATGATAAACGAGCTTAATGCATATATTCTCTGCTCCGGAATAATAAATGATGACATAAACGGAGCCGGGTATAAAATGCTGAGGCTCAGGGGCGAGGAAGGAGATGCAGTGATGCATATAGGATTTGTGACTAAAAGAAATATCCTGCTAAGTAAAATCGGAGAAGAGTATATTGAGTTATTAAAAGAAAACATTAAGATAAAACAGAGGCTGTAGACAGTCTCTTTTTTATTATTGTCTGACAGTCAAGGATCGTACAACCAATAGAAATATCTTGCCTAACATTTTGCCATCAGTTAAAATATAATTATATTTTTTATGATTTTTACTAGAGTATAAAAGGAGGATTAAAATGGGAGAATATCAATCAATTCGTAGCGGAACAAAAGGCGGCCTTGGCATCAGGTTTAAGATGCTTGTAGGTATTTTACCGGTAGTTGTTTTATCTATTGTGGTAATGGCTATTATGCTGACCAGCAAGAGCAGCAGCGAGATAAATGATCTAACTGAGCAGTATATGAAGGCTACCCTCAAGGAAAACATCAATGCGGTTGATGCCAAACTTGATGGCATCAGACATATTGCGGAAGCATTATCGAAAGATCTGGCTGTTTCCTATAAATATACTGACATGGAAGAGTATGCTGCTTTATTTCAGAGCATGCTCGATGATAACGAGTTGGCAAGCGGAGCCGGTATTTGGTTTGAGCCGTATGCTTATGACGCATCCGAGGAGTACTGCGGTCCCTACTGGTATAAAGACGGAAATACTTATGTTGAGGATTGGGAATATTCCAATGCGGAGTATGATTATTTCAATCAGGAATATTACCTGAATGCCAAAGGATTAAAGGAAGTAAAGGGCGTGATCACAGACCCTTATTATGACGAAGCCAGCGACACGGTAATGTCTACATGTTCTGTACCTATCTTTGACATCGAAACCGGCAGCTATATCGGTTGTATCACCTGCGATATCACACTTGATACGGTTCAGAACTCTCTGACTCAGGTAAAGATATCAAACGACGGAGCACTCCTTCTGGTAGATACGCAGGGCGTATATATCTTTGATTCTCTGGACCTTGAGGCAGCTGTAAATGCTGTATCCATCAAGGATGATCCTCTTACATCTTCTGTAGCAGACAGTATCATATCTGACGAGAGTGGTACACTACAGTATGACGGAAAAAATGTATATTTTGATACCATTCCGGGCGTAGGATGGAAGCTCGCAATAGTAGTTGAACAGGATGAAATCTATGTACCCATCCATCATATGCAGCAGATGTCTATGGTCATCCTGATTATAGCGCTTGCTGTCTGTACAGCTCTCATCGTATGGCAGGCGTCAAGTATAGCGGCCGCGATGCGCAAGGTACAGGTATTTGCAGACGAGCTTTCCAGAGGAAACTTTACGGTTGAGCCCGTAGATATAAATCGTAATGATGAGATCGGCCAGATGAGCAGATCTCTTAACGAGATGTACAGTAACAATGCTGACGTGATCAGAAACATCAGACAGGGCTCCAACAGTGTAAATGAATCTTCAAATCAGATCGATGTGGTCGCTGAAAAACTCAGCAGTCAGTTCGCAAATGTCCAGAGCTCCATGGTCAGGGTTAACGATGCCATGAGCAGTACGGGAGCAGCTACCGAGGAGGTTTCCGCTTCTGCCAGCGAAGTAAATGAATCAGTTGCAAGACTGGCTAAAGAGACAGAGGAGATCGCAAGAGAAGTAAAAGAGATAGAAGCAAGGGCTGCAAAGATAGAGCGGGATGGAAGAGAGTCTTCGGACAATGCAATCAGAATTGCAAAGGAGCGGGGCTCGGCGCTGGAGGAGGCTTCAAAAAAGGCTGTCATAGTCAGCGAAATCGGAGCACTTGCAGATTCCATTTCAGGCATTGCAAATCAGATAAATTTGCTATCATTAAATGCTTCAATTGAGGCTGCGAGAGCTGGAGAGCATGGACGGGGATTCGCGGTTGTCGCATCTGAGATCAACAAGCTTGCAACCGAGACCAAGGAAGCAGTTGATAAGATTCAGGATACAATCGACGCAATTCAGGATGCATTTGCATCACTTAGCAGGAACTCAGAGGAACTCCTCAACTTTGTACAGAATACGGTTACGCCTGATTATGATAATTTCATCCGGGTTGGTCAGCAGTATGGACAGGATGCCCAGTCATTTGGAAATCTTACAGAGAAGATCTCGGGTATGGTTGAGTACATTCGGGAATCTATGGAGCAGGTCAACATTGCGGTAAGTTCCATAGCAGAGTCAGCCACCGAGACAGCAACGAGTTCATCGGAAGTTACAGATATCGTAAATGATGTATCCGGAATGGTAACTGATGTATCAAGTTTTGCTCAGGATCAGAAGGGTGTATCAAATACATTATCAGATATCGTCAGCCAGTTCAGATTATAGGAGCTTTTATATATCCGTTGAATATTTGGGGTAAATTTAGTATAATTCTATATTAACGGCGTTTGATATTGGCGCAATTATTTAGGAGGATTTACAAAATGAGTTTACTTGAAGACTGGAGAAAGAAAGCGTATAACACCAATACCACAAAAGAAGCTCTTGAGGCTATGTGGAATGTATACTTTGGTGTTGAAAAGAATATATATGAGCAGCTCCTCACAAATCCCGATGAGGTTGTAAAGGGTACTGTTAAGGAACTTGCGGAGAAATACAATATCTCCCTTGAGCATATGGTAGGTTTCCTTGACGGAATCAATGATTCCCTTAAGACACCTAACCCTATCGAGACCATGGATGAGAATACAGAGGTTTCACTTGAGTTTGACAAGGAACTCCT
>DFKO01000040.1 GCA_002373855.1 Lachnospiraceae bacterium UBA3643 | reverse complement strand
ATTTTAGGTATATCCATGCTGGTCCTCGTCGTATCACTGACGGCGGCTTTTGTCATAATACTCGTACTGTTGTGTCAGAGGTTTTATCAGTCTGTATATTCCAATCAGGGATATCTGACGATGACACTCCCTGTCAGCAAATTCAGTATATTAAACGGAAAACTCATCACATATGTCATCTGGTCGATCGTGACAGTTTTCGTGATCGTACCATGTGCATGGGGATACATATGCTTTGTTGAGAAAAGCAATGACTTTATGGATCTGTTCAGATTTATAGGAGATTATATCGAAAACTGCGATGATATTTTATATGAACTGATACTGCCGATCATAAATCTGCTCTTCATTCCAATCAGACTGTATCTATATATATTTGCATGTCTGTCTCTCGGTCAGCTTTCAAATAAACACAAGATCGGAATGGCAGTGGCATGGAGCTTTTTCCTCAGGGTCGGTGAGATGATCATAACGGGTCTGATATCTGTACTCTTTGTCCCTGATACAAATCCGGTCTCATTAGTGATGATCTTTTTCCGTATTACATCCGGCGATGTCATGAGACGGCTGAATCTGTTTTCACTTATCGGTACACTGATAATCGTCGCCATATATTATATGATCACGGCATTGATAATGAATAAAAAGGTAAATCTACAGTAATTCAGTTAGTTTCAAGGATTGCATTCAGCTTCTCTATGATTCTGGGGCCTCTGATATTCTTGATGCTCTCGGCTTTTTTAATCAGGGAGTGGATTTTGGCATCTCTGCCGGTATCCTTGTAGATCCCGGCCAGGGTCTCGTATGAGGCCGATATGTCCGTATGGATATCGGTGGCAAATTCGAGGATGGCTGTTTTTTCATCTGTATTAAATGTATCGCCTGCCTCCTCTGATACCATCTCCTGTAGACCTTTTACGAGGGTCTCAAAATTTTTATCATACTCGGAGAGTATATTTATGTTTGGGGCACCATACTTAAGCTTCAGGTCCGTGTTTGATATGCCGTTTAAATTGACGATCTTTGTGTCTTCCTTAAGGAGGGCTTTGAGATCGTCATTGTTAAATCTGTTTATGAGACCGGCGACGTCCTCCGGGATAGTTACATATTCCAGATCGTCCAGGGATTTACGCCTTGTAAAGTTGGCGTCCTCCTCCCGTTTTCTAAAGCCGTCCTGAGTTTTTTTAAATACCTTGTCAGACCATTTGATGCCTATCCGAAGGTATATCATAAATACAAGTACAATTGCCAAAACTGCGAGGTTCATGATATAATTTTCCTTTATATGAGGGCTGCTTTTCAGCCGATTTTTCCATATGTGATCCGGAGGAATGAGATTATGCTCAACATGCACAGCAACAAAACAAAAAAGACAATATCGACAATCATCATCATATTACTCGTACTCGCCATGGTAGTACCCGTTGTTGTCGGTGCACTTATTTAATCACAGATAGATCGTTTATCAGTAATTATAACATGAGATCTGAAATAATGAAGATAATGAGATTACTGCCGGTGATCCTCTTAATGATATTCCTCGTCTCGTGCGGAGAGCCTGACAATGAAGTCAGTGAGGTCGTACTGGGACTGGGTCCTGAAGGCGAGTCTGTGATACCAAAAGGTGTGACGGCAGACGGAGTGGACCTCTCGGGGATGACCAGGGAAGAGGCGGTAAATGCGATAAACGCATATATAGAGTCTCTCGGCAGTGAAGTGATCGTATTAAAGGACGGAGACAATACATATACCGTGACGGCAGGAGAGCTGTCCCCTACATGGGTCAACGAGTACATACTCGATGATATGCTCTCACTTAAAAACGGTGACAATGTAGTCGACAGATATAAAGCATACAGAGACCTGATAAATAACGGCGCATCATACGAGCTCTATATAGCTCTCGATGCCGGCAAGGTTTGGGATTATATGGCATCCCTCGGTATAGATGACCTCAACTATGAGGATGCCGTGGTGATGGTCCAGATGAGATTCTACACAGAATACAAACTGGGCAATAATGAATTTGAACTGCCCCATTATGTATATGAAGAGACGGCAGACGATACGGAGAGCAGCGACGGATAAATATGAAGACCGGAAGGATGCCTGAAAATATATGGAAACGTTCGGTCAGGAAAAACCTTGATCACGGTTTCCTCGATAAAGAGGGTATATGTGACGGAGGCACTGTCATATCATGTGACAGTAATTATTTTGTCAGTGAGATGTGTATGGTCCCCATGTGCCATTGTATGGGCAGGATGGCTGTGATACTCTCAGCCAACGCTTTGGCAGTGAGGGCAAAGGCGGAGTATACAGAGATAGAGCTGATGCTGGACGGCAGGACTCCTGAGGAGTATGTATCCCATATAGCAAAGGATGCGGACAGTCAGGCCAAAGACCTCGGTATAAAAATCGGTGGATTTAACGTACATGTACTGCCGGGACTGAAAAGACCGTATATACTGGCGAGCGCCTTTTCATCAAAAGAGACATTTACAAAGCATGACAGGGCAAAGCCCGGTCAGGATATCATAATCACAAAGTGGGCAGCACTGTCCGGAACGGCCATGATCGCATCTGATAAAGGGTGCAGGGAAGAGCTCCTTAAGCAGTATCCGGAAGAGTACATAAACAGGGCGGAAGCCTTTATCGATTACCTCTCTGTATATGATGAGATGAGTGTCATAAATGATAATGACACCATAGGTTATATCTCACCTGTATCGGAGACAGGTATCTACGGCAGGCTCTGGAATATGGCAGAGCGCTCGGGAGTCGGATTTAACATAGACTTAAATAAGATCCCGTTCAGGCAGGAGACCATAGAGATATGCAACGGACTCGATATCGATCCGTATATACTGAGCTCATCGGGATCCCTGCTGATCACATCAGATGACGGTCCGGAGATAATAAAGGCATTATCATCAGCCGGTATACCTGCAGAGATAATCGGCCGTACTACAGATAAAAATGACAAGCTCATAATAAACAAAGATGAAGAGAGATATCTGACCAAACCACAGTCAGATGAGATATACAGGATACTCGGATAACAGGAGGAGAAACATGAGAGAAGAGATACTTAGGGTCATAGAAAAAAACAGCCGTATCGAAACCAAGGAACTGGCGGTACGCCTCGGCCTCACGGAAGCGGAAGTCGTGGAAGAGATGCAGGCCATGGAAAATGAAGGTATCATCTGCGGTTATCATACGATGATCAACTGGGAAAATACCACAGACGAAAAAGTAACGGCTCTGATCGAAGTAAAGGTGACTCCCCAGCGCGGTGAAGGTTTTGACCACATGGCGGAGAGGATATACAACTATCCGGAAGTACAGTCGGTATACCTGATAAGCGGCGGCTTTGACATACTCATCACTATCGAGGGCAAGACTCTCCGTGAGGTGTCCCAGTTTGTATCTGACAAGCTCTCGACATTTGAATCGATCGTGAGCACAGCTACCCATTTCATACTCAAGAAATATAAAGATCACGGAACGATAATGACTAAAAAACATGAAGATGAAAGGCAGATAATAACACCATGAGAAATCCTTTATCAGAGACTATTGTTAACATCAAGCCGTCCGGCATAAGAAAGTTTTTTGATATTGTAAGTGAGATGAAGGACGCCATATCACTGGGTGTGGGCGAGCCGGACTTTGACACTCCCTGGCATATCAGGGATGA
Source organism: Lachnospiraceae bacterium UBA3643 (assembly GCA_002373855.1). Lineage (GTDB taxonomy): Bacteria > Bacillota > Clostridia > Lachnospirales > Lachnospiraceae > NK4A136. Next base: position 320 of record DFKO01000040.1, on the reverse strand, counting down.
GGGTATCTACTCTCTTGAAAAGGGCAAGACCTTTTATACATCAAATTCAGGACTACTTGAGCTGCGTCAGGAGATATCAAATTATCTCATGCGCAGGATTCATACATCATACGATCCCAAGAAGCAGTGTATCATCACTGTCGGAGGATCGGAGGGTATCGATATAGCACTCAGGGCTATGCTGGATCCCGGCGATGAGGTGCTGATCCCCCAGCCTTCGTATGTATCATACGAGCCGTGTACCATACTGGCAGGCGGCAAGCCCGTGATCATTAACTTAAAGGCTGAGAACGAGTTCAGACTGACACCTGAGGAAATAA
>DFKO01000196.1 GCA_002373855.1 Lachnospiraceae bacterium UBA3643 | reverse complement strand
GCAGCATTTTCCACTTTGCATTTATAATCAGCAGCTGCTTTTAAAAAGTATATGATCGATGTTAAATATGTTTTTCCAAAAAACGACCCGCAGGCCTTAAAAATCCTGCGGGCGTTGCTTTTGTAAATTTGAATAAATCCCTTATTTGTGGTAAAATTCCTTTGTATGTCTAAAAGGAGAATTATGCTATGGGTGATATTTCAGGCACACAGTTTTTTAATGTGGATGTAGAACCGGAAGAGAGCGTTGAGGTCATTCTTGCGGAGGTTTTTGATGCCCTCACCAAGAAGGGTTACAACCCGGTCAATCAGATTGTCGGATATATTATGTCCGGTGATCCGACATACATCACCAGCTACCAGAATGCGAGGAGTCTCATCATGAAGGTCGAGAGGGACGAGATCGTGGAAGCGCTGCTTGAAAACTATATAGAATCCAAAAATCTTTAATCACGGGCGGGTTTGATATGAGCAGGATCATGGGACTCGACTTTGGAAGCAAGACTGTAGGAGTGGCACTCAGCGACCCCTTGTTAATCACGGCCCAGGGCCGGGAGATTATCAGGCGGGAGAAACCGGACAAGCTCCGCCAGACTCTCGCCAGGATTGAAGCGATAATCAGTGAGGAAGACGTGACGGAGATAGTCCTCGGACTTCCTAAAAATATGAACGGTACGGAAGGCGAGCGAGTCGAGCTCACCATGAAGTTTAAGGATGATCTTGAGCGCAGGACAGGCCTTAAAGTGACCATGTGGGACGAGCGTCTGACCACAGTGGCAGCAGACAGATATATGATGGACGCAGGTATCAGGCGGGAAAACAGAAAACAGTACGTCGATGAGATCGCGGCTGTATTTATACTTCAGGGATACCTTGACATGCTGGCCAATAAGGCAGGAGATAATAAATAGATTTTATGGAAAAGATACCATTTACACCTGAGGGTGGAGAACAGATAGAATTATATGTAATTGAACAGACCACACTCGGCGGCATTGACTACTACCTGGTAGCCGATTCTGAAGAGGGTGACTGTGAATGTATGATCATGAAGGATACTTCCGGCAAAGATGAGCAGGAGGCGGTATTCGAGATCGTTGACGATGACGGGGAGCTAAATGCTGTGGCGAGAGTCTTTGAGAGTCTCCTCGATGATGTCAGCATAGTTGCAGATGATTCTTCTGATAAAAATGAGTAAATATCATATTTTTCAGAAAGGAATTACGTTTTGAAAAAAATAGTAAACGAGAACACACAGAATGTGAGGATCATACCTCTTGGCGGACTGGAGCAGATAGGTATGAACATCACGGTGTTTGAGACGGATGACAGTATATTTGTCCTCGACTGCGGACTTGGATTTCCGGAGGATGATATGTTTGGTGTTGACCTTGTCATACCGGATACCACATATCTGCAGGAAAATGCAGACAAGATCAAGGGATTTGTGATAACCCATGCCCATGAGGATCACATTGGTGCACTCCCTTACGTACTTAAAGAGATAAATGCACCGATATATGCTACAAAGCTGACGATGGGTATCATCGAGCGCAAGCTTGAGGAACATAACATCCTCGACAAAATACAGCGCAAGGTCATAAAGTTTGGCCAGACCATCACCCTCGGCGATTTTCATGTAGAGTTTATAAAGACAAACCACAGTATTGTTGATGCTGCAGCGATTGCCATATATACACCTCAGGGCATCATCATACATACAGGAGATTTCAAGGTTGACTATACACCGATATACGGCGATGCCATTGATCTCCAGCGTTTTGGTGAGCTTGGTAAAAAAGGTGTCCTCGCCCTTATGTGCGATTCGACAAATGCCGAGCGTCCAGGGTTTACACCATCTGAGAGAACTGTAGGTCGTACTCTTCGAAATATATTTGATGAGCATAAAAACAACAGGATAATAGTTGCCACATTTGCATCAAATGTAGACAGAGTCCAGCAGATCATAAATATTGCGTACGAATTTGGCAGAAAGGTTGTCATAGAAGGACGCAGTATGATTAATATCATTGACACGGCGATGAAGCTTGAGTGCCTCAATGTGCCGGATGACACCCTCATCGATATTGATATGATCAAAAATTATCCTGAGGAGAAGACAGTCATCATTACGACCGGCAGCCAGGGCGAGCGACTCGCGGCCCTGTCCCGTATGGCAAACGGTACTCATAAAAAGGTCGTGATAGGACCGAGAGATACGATAGTATTTTCGTCTCATCCCATACCGGGCAATGAGAAACCGGTTACAAAGATCATTAACGAACTTTTCCAGAAAGGCGCAGACGTGGTATTCCAGGATACCCATGTGTCCGGTCATGCGTGCCAGGAGGAAATAAAACTTATATATTCACTGACGAGACCAAAGTATGCCATACCTGTTCACGGTGAGTACAAGCACCTGATGGCCCAGGCCAAGATAGCAGAGGAGCTCGATATAGAAAAGAGCAACATATTCATTATGCACAGTGGCCAGGTCCTTGAGTTTGCAAACGCAGAAGCCAATCTCGTCGGAGAGGTTGAGTCCGGATCGGTACTTGTCGACGGACTCGGTGTCGGAGATGTAGGCAACATGGTACTCAGGGACAGGCAAAAGCTTGCCGACGAGGGTATCGTGATCGTGGTACTCGCTCTCGATGCATATTCGGGCCAGGTGATAGCCAAGCCTCAGATATCTACGAGAGGATTTGTATATGTAAAGCAGTCCGAGGATGTCCTTGAGGAGACGTGTTGTGTGGTTGAGGAGACCATAGGATATTGCCAGAACAAGGGGATTACAGACTGGGGAAGGTTAAAAGGCAATATAAAGGATGCACTCTCTGAATTTATCTGGCGCAAGACCAAGAGAAAGCCGATGATTCTGCCGATAATCGTTGAGATCAATCTCTGATGCAGGAAATGATGCATCAGGATAAAAAATATATTTATGGGGTTACAAATATGACAGAGATTGATAAGGAAGTATGCAATCTTATTACTGCAGTCAAGTCTTCAAAAACATACCTTGAGTATGCCAAATGGAGAGATATTTTAAAGCAGGATGATGAGCTTCGGGCCAAGGTTGATGAGTACAGAAAAGAACTTTTTGCACTTCAGCATGAAACCGGAGACCCGAGTATCAAATACAGGATAGAGGAGTTTGCCGATAGGTATTCGGAGTTTCTCGAAAACCGGGTAGTCAGCTCATTCCTCGATGCCGAGAATAATCTGTGTTACATGATGCAGGAGCTTACTGAAAAGGTAGTTTCAAGCCTTGATTTTGAGTGATCCTGCAGGAGGATTTTATGAAAGCAAGAGAGATTGTTTTCAAAGTATTGAAGGTCGTCGTGGCGCTTACCGTCATAATGGTGATAGTCATGGCGGTTATAAAGTTTTCTGCAAAAGTATATGATTTCGGTTTCCGTATTTTCGGTGAGGAGGCCATGACTCCCGCTCCCGGATATACTACATCCGTAGCCATTACCGAGGGCAAATCCGTGATGGAGATCGGAGAGATACTTGAGGAAAAGAAGCTGATAAGGGATGCAAAGCTCTTTTATTTTCAGGAGCTGGTATCCGATTATCACGGTATGTTAAAGCCGGGCGTATATGAACTCTCCACGGCCATGACTCCCGAGGAGATGATGGAGATAATGGCAGGTTCGGGTGATGACGGTGAGGTATCAGGCAACTCTGAGAGCACATCGGAAAATTCCATATCAGACAATATGGCAGCTGATACTGAGACAGGTGAGATGGCAGACCCTGGGCTGACAGAAGAGACAGTCGTAACAGAAGAATAATGAACACACATATAGATACAGACGAGACACGAATAGAATCTTATATCGATTCTCTGTCCACAGGGACGAGTAAACTGCTCTCATCCATAGAGAGGGAAGCGTTAAGGGATGAGGTGCCCATTATCAGAAAGGGTTCCCAGTGTCTCCTTGAATTTCTGATTAAATCCCATAAACCGGACAGGATCCTTGAGGTAGGCACGGCAGTAGGTTTTTCTGCACTGCTTATGTGGGAATCATCAGGAAAAAAAGCAAAGATCACAACCATAGAAAACTATGAAAAGCGTATCCCCGTTGCGAGAGCAAACTTTGACAGGGCAGGAGCGGGAGAAGACATCACACTGATTGAGGGTGACGCCATGGAGGTCTTAAAGACTCTTGACGGGCCATATCCCTTTATTTTTATGGATGCGGCAAAGGCTCAGTATATTAACTTCCTCCCGGGGGTTACGAGATTGTTAACGAGCGGTGGTATACTTGTCACCGACAATGTCCTTCAGGACGGCGATGTACTCTGCTCCAGATACGGAGTCACAAGGCGGGACAGGACCATTCACTCAAGGATGCGTGAGTATCTCCATGAATTAACGCATAACGATTTGTTTACAACGAGTATAGTCAATGTGGGAGACGGCATGGCTCTCACATTAAAGAAATAAACAGGTATAAAGATGACGCGAGACAGAAAACCGGAGCTGCTGATACCGGCCAACAATTTAGAAGTACTTAAGACTGCAGTGATATACGGAGCCGATGCGGTATACATAGGCGGAGAAGTATTTTCACTCCGTGCAAAGGCCAAAAATTTCACAAAAGAAGAAATGGCAGAGGGTATAAGATTTGCCCACGATCGTGACAGAAAGGTTTATGTCACAGCAAACATTCTCGCCCATAATAATGATATTAAAGAAGCAGAAAAATATTTCTCTGAGATTAAAGAGATCAAGCCGGATGCACTGATAATCTCCGATCCGGGTCTTTTTATGACGGCAAAGCGTGTGTGTCCCGAGATCGATATTCATATATCGACTCAGGCCAATAATACCAACTATGAGACATATTTATTCTGGCACAGATTAGGAGCTACCAGAGTAGTATCTGCCAGAGAACTCTCCATGGCAGAGATTAAGGAGATTAGGGAAAATATCCCGGATGACCTTGAAATAGAGACATTTGTTCATGGTGCCATGTGTATATCATATTCCGGCAGGTGCCTGCTCTCAAACTACTTTACCGGCAGAGACGGTAATCAGGGTGAGTGCACCCACCCCTGCAGATGGAAATATACCGTATATGACAATGAGCCTGAAAAAGAGTATGAGTATGCAGGCTATGTTGAGGAGGAACAGAGAAAAGGCGAGTACCTCCCTGTTTATGAAAATGAGAGAGGCACATATATCTTTAATTCAAAAGACCTCTGCATGATAGAGCATATCCCGGACCTTGTTGATGCCGGTATAGACAGCTTTAAGATAGAGGGGCGCATGAAGACGGCGCTATATGTGGCGACTGTTGCAAGAACATACAGAAAAGCAATCGATGATTTTTATACATCAAAAGAAGAGTATGAGAAAAATATTACCTGGTATAAAGAAGAGATTGCAAAGTGTACATACAGGCAGTTCTCCACAGGATTTTTCTACGGAAAACCCACCCATGAAAATCAGATTTATGACAGCAATACTTACATTAATGAATATATTTATCTCGGCACGGTCCTTGAGGTTAAGGACGGCAAATGCCTTATTACACAGAAAAATAAATTCTGCGTCGGCGATACCATCGAGATAATGAAGCCTGACGGAAATAATATAAAGACGAATGTAATCGACATGACGGACGAAAACGGAGAGCACATGGACAGCTGCCCTCATTCAAAGCAGCCTGTATGGCTGACGCTTTCCGAAGTTCCCGATGTATACGATATTTTAAGAGTGGAGAGCGAGAAAGCTTAGGAGGTTTGTGATGCTTCACGAAAATTCAACACTTGTTGATGTAAAACACGAAGTGCTCTACAGAGTTGCAAAGGCCGCATTTGAAGGCGAGCTTGAGCAGGCAGAGAGCAGAATCCCTTATGAAATAGTACCGGGTCCTAACCCTGTATTTCGATGCTGTATATATAAAGAGCGTGAAGTCGTAAGAGAAAGAATCAGTCTTGCAAAGAATAGGGATCCCATGACGGGAGAGCAGTGCAACAATACTGTTGTCATCCTCCCCGCAGCATGCGAGGGTTGTCCCATTACAAGATATGTAGTAACTGACAACTGTCAGAAGTGTATGGTAAAGAAGTGCCAGAATTCATGTGCATTTGGCGCCATCTCAATGACAAAGGATAAGGCTTATATCGATCCGGCAAAATGCCGTGAGTGCGGGAGATGTTATCAGGCATGTCCCTATAATGCGATTGCCGATCTTCAGCGTCCCTGCAAAAAGTCATGTCCCGTTGATGCAATCAGTATGGATGAAAATATGCGCGTACGTATCGATAATGATAAATGTATCAGATGCGGTGCATGTATTCAGGGTTGTCCTTTCGGAGCGGTATCCGATTCTTCCCGTATGACTGAAGTAATCGATGCACTTTTATCCGGCAAGCCTGTATATGCAATGGTGGCTCCCGCAGGAGAGGGACAGTTCGGTCCTGACATATCAATGGAATCACTCAGAGTAGGCCTTAAGGAAATGGGCTTTAAGGATATGTTTGAAGTTGCTCTCGGTGCAGACTATGTTGCTGACTCCGAGGCTAAAGAGTGGAATGAGGCTCATAAGGAGGGCAAGAAGATGACAACATCATGCTGTCCTGCATTTGTGCACATGATAAGACGTCATTTCCCTCAACTTGCGGAAAATATTTCGACAACAATTTCGCCTATGGCTGCAACGGCAAGACTTATCCGTGCAATTGACAGTGAGGCTGTATGTGTATTTATCGGACCCTGTATCGCCAAGAAGAGTGAGGCAGGTCAGGTACAGCACATCAAAGGAGAGAACGCAGACCTTGTACTTACATTCGAAGAAATCGATGCCATGTTCAAGGCTAAAGATATCACACTTAAGCCTGCAGAGGAGTATGCTCAGCAGGGAAGTATTTACGGTAAAAACTTTGCCAAGTCAGGTGGCGTAACAAAAGCTGTACTTGAAGCAGTGAGAGAGCAGAATGTCGGTGAGGAATTCAAGGTATGCACATGCAACGGCGCTGATGAATGTAAAAAGGCACTCATGATGTTAAGAGCAGGACGTCTTCCTGAAGACTTCATCGAGGGTATGGTTTGTGAAGGCGGTTGTGTCAACGGACCCGGATCTCTTAAGACAGCCCAGAAAGCAACTGCCGATCGTAACAAGCTCATTGGTAAATCCGATGCGAGAACCATTGAAGGCAGTGTGGCTGAATATGATAAATATGAATTTGAAATGCACCGCACAGAGGAGTAATTACGGTAATTAACACTAACAATTATTTGAGCGGAGAATTTATGAAGATAATTAAAAATTCATTTGTTGCTGCCATTGTTATTGCTGCTGTGTTTGCACTAACAGGATGCGGCAAGGAGACAATTCAGGGCGACTGGGTGCTTGTAAAGGAAGTTGATGCTGACGGTACAGTTTACACTCAGGAAGATCTTGAAGATATAGGGGTAGCTGAAAGCTATCACATTGAAGAAGATGTTGTCAGTTATACATGTCATGTAATGGGACAGGACATATCGTTTGACATGGACCTGGTAGATACCGGTAATAATCAGTATCAGTTTAAATTAAAAGACATGGTATTTGCTACAGTAACGCTTAAAGGCGATACATTCACATATACAGTAAAGGGTGAGGAAGAAGTAGATACGATGTACTTTGAAAGAGTGAAATGATAAAGAAAGATTCCCGCAGTCATCTGCGGGAATTTTTTTATCAAAATATTTCATTTACGGCAGCAAGATATTCTGCGATTTTTTTAGTCTTACGTATTTCCTTAAGTGCCTTTGATTTATCGGGATACATATCTCCCATAAACGACCACATTTCTTTCATATGAAAGAGCAGGGGAGTATCTCCGAAGTATAACTCTTTGAAATCTTCAAATAAACGGTCGTGGAAACGGTGCATTTCATCAGGGGTGGCTGGTGAGCCACCGTTTAATACTCTGGGCAGAGCGGGATTTGTGATGGCACCGCGGCCCAGCATGACGGCACGGATTTTTGATTTATCCGGTATCAGGTTTTCATAATCATTTTCATTATAAATATCCCCGTTATAAACAATCGGCAGACGACATGTATCAAGGATATCGTTTACGACGTCCGGCCTTGCAGGCAGTTTGTAATAATCTGTCATGACCCTTGCGTGGATGATCAGTTCTGAGATGGGATATTTTTCATATATTTTGAGCAGCTCTTCAAATTCCTCTTCATTTAAAATACCGAGTCTTGTCTTTACAGATAATTTCATATGGCATCCGGAGAAGATTTTTTCGAGGAATGCGTCCAGACTATCGGGATTCTTAAGCATTCCGGATCCTCTGCCATGAGATACAACTGTCTTGGCGGGACATCCTGCATTCAGATTTATCTCGCTCCAACCGTATTCTTCGTATATTTCATTTGCGAGGGAAATGAAATGATCGGGATTTGAACTGAGGATCTGAGGGATCAGATTTATCCCTTTATTATTTTCCGGGAGAATATCCTTTCGCTCTTTTGACTGCATGCCGATCTTGGGCCTTGGTGATATAAAGGGCGTAAAATATCTGGCATATACATCTCCGAAGATGTCATGCACTGCGTTTCTGTATGTATATCCTGTGATTCCCTCCATGGGAGCTAAATAAAAATCCATAACGATCTTATTCTCTCATAATTTTCAATATAATGAAATACGTTAATCAGGATTTTAAATATAGCTCCGAATTTGATTAATCCAGGATGACAAAACGATCACATTAAGATAATAATTTTAACTAATTTATTTCATATACATAGAGATCATACCAAGCATCATCAGATGTGATAGGTGTATCATTTAAGAGTATAAGACCAAGCGATTCTTCGTTAATTATCGGAAAGGCGCTTATTACATATTCTGCACCCATGTTCTTGGCTGCAGAAAAATCTATATCTATGTTTTCTAAAACGGTATTATCATTTCTATCATTTTTAATATATGAATAATTTGCTAAAAATGCATAGCAACGATTTCCCCAGTTATCAAAATACGACGTATAGTACTCACTTTTATCCAGTTCATAGGAAATAATATTTCTAAACTTTTTTTTATATTCCACGTCATAATTATTGGAGTATGCATCAAGACAAAAGAATCCATTATAAGCAGCGCAAGCTGGATGAAGACATAAACTGATAACCCTATAATCTTCCTTTTTCTTTCCTATTAATCTATCAACCTCATTAAATAAATCCGTTGAATAAAATTGTCTGTATGTAATCTGTCTGTAACTGCTTCCCTTTATCATCCTCATTACTGTGGGCTTAACATCATTATGAAATCCAGCTATGCAAAACAGAATCACAGAAGATACTATAGGCAATATGTATAGTTTTATCATTGGTTTTTTGCTCATTGAAAAACTATCAATAAAAATCGAAATTGATTGTGCTAAAAGCAAAAACCACGCCACAGGAAGCATCCATGAAAATCTTCCAAAATTGAAATCATGAACAAATCCTGATGAATTATTTCTAATAGCAACGACTGGGGCAGATCCATAAAATGAAACAAAGATAAGTATTGCTATAATAAGTACAACATTACCAATTAAGATTGATTTATTTTTTTTGAATATTTCTTTTTTGTTCTTAGTAATTATGAAAGAGGAACTCAAAAATACAATTGTTATAATCAAAATAAGCCATTGATAACAATTTGTATAGGTATCTTCTCCCATTATCTGGCCTTTCAAAGTGTTGAAGAAACCAACAACCTGACATATCATTTCAGTTTTATGAGAAGTATAGTTATATCCTATATTTAGCATCTGTGAGATTAGAGACAAATTAACCAATGAATATCCCACAATTAATTCTGCAGGTATTATCAAAGAAAACGTGACTCTTTTCCTTTTTATCAACATTATTATAGATATAATCAAACTCACAATTATAAGAGCATAACCAACCAGTGCTAAGGATGAAGCAATTGAATATACGAATGTCAAAATAATACAGCTAATTTTCTCTTTTAGCGTACTTTCTTTATCCGATAAAACAATAAATGCATACCATATAAAAGCCTGACCTGTAATAGATAATCCATAGACAGGATAAAAAGGAAGCATCATAAATATCATGCCCATCATAAATGCAACCCAGTTTTTCTTAGTGACTCTTTCGCATAATAAAAACAAAGATAAAAATGCTGCTGTTTTCGAAATAAACATCATTAGAATAAACGAAGTAAATGGAGAAAAGAATTTAAAGAATAGAACGGAAAAAGGTGCTGGAGACATCATACCTGCAGCTGGAATTCCGTTCATTAATTCCGGATATGTTTTCAACCCGTCTGTTAAATGCTTGGCATTAAGAATATAAGTAATCATCTCTCCGTCAAGCTGATCGTGATACGTGATAATTGAATTCTCTCCCATAATAAAAAATGGAATCATGCTCAAAATGACAAGAACGCACCCCGAAATTATATATATTATTCTGTCATCCTTTTTTTTATCAGTCTTCATTCTTATCCTTCTTGATATACGTTCCAACCAGATTGTCACATCCTGTGGCCGCATACGGAATAATCAACATAACATAGGTAATAATATTGCTACTGTTAGATTTCTGAATCATGTGTAACAGATTTTGTCCTGCATCAAAGGTGAAACCACCAAATATTGATTCCTATCTTTCTGTGTATGCCCAATTATAACAAAAACTGTCAATTGCTTCCAATAAATTCTTCTTGTAGTTCCGGCAAAATCATCTGTTCTGGGATAACAGTACGTTAACGGAGCTTGCCCCCATAACATTACGAGAAAAAACTAAGTAGGTTAATAAAAAAAATATACATAGTTGACGTGTACACGTTTTGCGCGTATAATATTTATATGATAAAGAGTTTCAAAGATAAGGAAACAGAAAAAGTTTACAATCAGTTTTTTTCGAAAAAACTACCGGTAAATATACAGGGAATTGCGTTAAGAAAGCTGATTTTGATTGATAATGCATTAAATATTGAAGATTTAAGGGTACCACCTTCAAATCACCTTGAAGAACTGCAAGGAAAAAGGAAAGGACAGCATAGTATCAGAATAAATGACAAATATAGAATATGTTTTTCTTACAGAAATAATAATTTCTTTGATGTTGAAATAGTGGATTATCACTGAACTTGCCACGAAAGGAGAAAAAATGGATTATAGGATAAAAACGCCTCAAATGGGAGAAATCCTGATAGAGGAATTTATGAAACCCAATAATATTTCGGCTTATAAATTAGCCAATGCCATAGGTGTGCCGGTATCCAGAATCCAGGATATCATCCATGAAAGGAGAAAAGTCACGGTTGATACTTCAATACGTCTGGGTATATTTTTTGGCGTATCTGAAAAGTATTTTTTAAATATTCAAAACGACATTGATATCCGAAATGAGAAAGAGAGATTAAGCAGCGAATTTTCACAAATAAAGCAGTTTGTGGCAAATGCATAAATTAGAAAGTGTTCAATCCTTGACTTTGACGGCCTATATGATAAAATTTACACAGTGTTTGCCGTATGGCAATTTGGAATATTAAATTAACAGGAGATGAAAATTATGGAAAGAATCAAGACTCTTGAGACACGTGATATGTGCGAAAGCGCAAAGAACGGCGGATGTGGTGAGTGCCAGACATCATGCCAGTCAGCATGCAAAACCAGCTGTGGTGTTGCAAACCAGACATGTGAGAACTCAGAGAAGTAATTTGTTTTACTTATAGTAAATCATTTGGATGCCACCTTTGTTTATGCAGAGGTGGCATTTTTAAGGAAAGATTTAATACAGAGGTTTTATGGTACATCAATATAAATTAAACGGATATAACATAGTCATGGACACATGCTCCGGATCGGTACACAGCGTGGACGATGTGGCCTACGATATTATCGAGATGTTTGAAGACGGTGATGTTGGGACTATTGTAAATAATATACTTAATAAATACAGTGACAGAGAAGATGTAACGGAAGAGGAAATCAGAAAATGCATCGATGATATTGAATATCTAAAGCAGCACGGCAAACTCTTTACGCCCGACACTTATGAAGACAAGGCCGGCACGTTTAAGGAGCGGAGCGGTAATGTCATAAAGGCCCTCTGCCTTCACGTTGCCCATACATGTAATCTTAACTGCTCATACTGCTTTGCCAGCCAGGGTAAATATCACGGTGACAGAGCCCTTATGAGTTTTGAGGTTGGTAAGAGGGCCATGGATTTCCTTATCGAAAATTCCGGCACCAGACGAAATCTCGAGGTGGATTTTTTTGGCGGAGAGCCTCTCATGAACTTTGATGTGGTTAAGCAGATTGTTGCTTATGCCAGAAGCATCGAGAAGGAAAAAGGCAAGAACTTTAGATTCACCCTTACCACAAACGGTATGCTCATAGATGACGATGTCATTGACTTCTGCAATAAGGAGATGAGCAATGTAGTCCTCTCTCTCGATGGCAGAAAAGAGATACATGACAGGCTGCGTGTGGATTATAAAGGCAACGGCAGCTATGATGTGATAGTGCCAAAGTTTAAGAAGCTAGTTGAGGCAAGAGGTGACAAGGGCTATTACATGCGCGGTACTTTTACCCATGCAAACCCTGACTTTACAAATGATGTATTCCACATGGCAGACCTGGGATTTACAGAGCTGTCCATGGAGCCTGTAGTGGCAAAGCCTGATGATCCCGCAGCTCTTACTCCGGAAGATATCGAGATCGTAAAGGAGCAGTACGAGATCCTCGCAAAGGATATGCTAAGGAGAGAACAGGAAGGCCGGCCTATTACTTTCTATCATTATATGCTTGATCTTAAGGAAGGACCCTGTATTTACAAGCGTATATCAGGATGCGGCTCAGGTACCGAGTACATGGCGGTTACGCCCTGGGGAGACCTGTATCCCTGCCACCAGTTCGTAGGCGAGGAAGAGTATAAACTCGGAAATATATATGACGGCGTGACAAATGAAAAAGTTAGAGAGGAATTCAGAAGCTGCAATGCCTATGCCAGACCTGACTGTAAAGACTGCTGGGCAAAACTCTACTGCTCAGGAGGATGCGCTGCAAATGCTTATCATGCATCGGGTAGTATTACAGGTGTTTACAAGCCGGGATGCGAGCTTTTCAAAAAGCGTATTGAGTGCGCTGTCATGATGCGTGTAGCGGAGGATTCATGGAAAGATAATGGAAAAGGATAACCAGGTTACAACTCCGGTTTATGATTTTGTAAGGCAGTACCGGGAAAACGGCACTGCCCGTTTTCATATGCCGGGACATAAGGGCAGAGGTTTCCTTGGATTTGAGGATATGGACATTACCGAGATAAAAGGTGCGGATGCTCTTTACGAGTCTGACGGCATAATAGCGGAAAGCGAAAGAAATGCAACGAAACTTTTTGATTCGGGTATGACACTCTATAGTGCCGAAGGATCAAGCCTTTGCATTAAGGCGATGCTTTATGCGGCGTTTCGGTATTTTAATGTATATTTGCAGGAAACACATCCTGTGATATTTGCGGCCAGGAATGTCCATAAATCGTTTATTTACGCAGCAGCGCTTACAGATTGCGATGTTGTATGGTTTAAGACGGGAAAGAAACCTTTAAGTATATGTTCGAGTATGGTCACGCCCGAAGATGTTGAAGACCTATTTGAAAGGGCAGTTATAAAACCTGCGGCAGTTTATATTACCAGTCCCGATTACCTTGGCAGGACGGCAGATATTAAAGGCATAGCCGATGTGTGTCACAGGAAAGGGGTTCTTCTAATCGTGGATAATGCTCACGGAGCATATCTTAAATTTTCGGAAAATGATGATCACCCTCTTACCCTTGGTGCAGACATATGTTGTGATTCGGCTCATAAGACGCTGCCGGTACTTACGGGAGGGGCATATCTTCATTTATCAAAAGACCTTGTATCAAAATACGATTACGACGGCCTTTACGAATACATGAAGAGTGTTATGTGTATGAACGGTTCCACCAGTCCCTCGTACTTGATTATGGCATCTCTTGATAAGTGCAATGAATATCTGTCAAACAAAGCAAGGGAAGATATTGCCCGTACGATTAATAAAGTATCGCAACTTAAAGATGATTTATCATCAGCGGGGTATGATATTGTCGGCAGTGATCCTCTTAAACTTACGATAAGACTTCATGACGGAAATATTGCCGATTTTGTCAGAAGTAAAAATATAGAGCCTGAGTATGCCGACAGAGATTATACCGTATTTATGATTTCGCCTTTTAATACCGATGAGGAGCTTGACAGACTGCATGATGCCCTTATTGATTATTCAAAAGAAAATGATGTGAGATCATCCGAGCCCGCTATGGAGTTTGAGATAGTTCCTTTTCAAACCGCAAATATAAGATTTGCTCTCAAGGAAAAAACTGTCACCATGGATTTTGAAAAGGCACAGGGCAAGATGTGCGGATTTCCTCTTGTGTCATGCCCCCCTGCCGTTCCCATCATAATGCCGGGAGAACTTGTAAAAAAAGAAGTGATCGAAGTGGCAAAATATTACGGATACGAGAAAATAAATGTAGTTGAGGCAGATTACAGATAAGTTTTGAGAGGTTACGGATATGCCTATTGATAATGAACTGCGAAAGAAAACTCTGATAGGAAAACTGGACGGATTCATCCCCGGGAAGATCAGCAACAAGGTGGTCGTGGGAACTCTCAATCTCATGAGGGGAGCAAACCGTATTGTCAAAAAAGATTATGGCACACTGGTTGAAAATGTTGATATATTCGAGACCCAGCATAAACCTTATCTGACAAATACATTTGGATTTATAGAGGATCAGCATAACTATACTGATATGAGATTTGGTAAATATACCATGGATTACTCCGGCTGTGAAGTAATTGC
>DFKO01000092.1 GCA_002373855.1 Lachnospiraceae bacterium UBA3643 | reverse complement strand
AGGATCTTACCTCTGATAGGAAGAATTGCCTGGTACTCTCTGTTTCTTGCTGTCTTTGCAGAGCCACCGGCCGAGTCTCCCTCTACAATAAATATCTCGCATTTTGAAGCATCACGACTTCCGCAGTTTGCCAGCTTACCGTTAGAATCAAATGAATACTTCTGCTTGGTAAGCATGTTTGTCTTGGCTTTTTCTTCTGTCTTTCTGATCTTGGCAGATTTCTCGGCGCAGCTGATGACATTCTTAAGTTCCTCAAGATTTCTGTCAAAGTAATGGACAAGCTCATCACCGGAAACTTTTGATACAGACTTTGCAGCATCCTGATTATCAAGCTTTGTCTTGGTCTGACCCTCAAATCTGGGGTCCGGATGCTTGATGGATATGATGGCTGTCATACCGTTTCGCACATCCGGACCGGTATAGTTGGCATCCTTATCCTTAAGGGAGCCGATCTGACGGGCATAATTATTTATGACCGTTGTAAACATCGTCTTAAATCCTGTAATATGCGTACCGCCCTCAGCATTGTAGATATTATTACAAAAACCAAGCACTATCTCCCTGAATTCATTTACATACTGGAATGCAGCCTCGACAGCTATTCCGTCTACCTCGCCGTTAAAATATACAATATCAGTCAGAGTCTCCTTGCCCTTATTAAGAGCTTTGATAAATCCTCTGATACCCTCTTCCTCATGGAACTCGATCTTTTCTACTTCATCCCCGCGTCTGTCCTCAAAATATATGGTCAGGTTGGGATTAAGATATGCAGTCTCATGGAGACGGCTCTTGATATCCTCCGCCTTAAATACAGTCTTTTCAAAGATCGTATCATCAGGTGTGAAATTGATTATTGTACCTGTCTGCTTTGTATTCTTTACAACCGGAAGCAAACCATCCACAAGTTCAAGGGTCGGAATACCTCTCTCATACTCATCCTCATACATATGACCGTTTCTCATGACAGTCACTTTCAGATGTTTTGATAAGGCATTAACAACCGATGAGCCTACACCATGAAGACCGCCTGATGTCTTGTAGGCACTGTCATCAAACTTACCGCCTGCATGAAGCGTTGTAAATACGAGACGCTCAGCCGATATTCCCTTTTCATGCATTTCTACCGGGATACCACGGCCATTATCGGATATCGTAGCCGAACCGTCCTTTTCCAGATAGACACATATTCTGTCACAGAATCCCGCAAGATGCTCATCCACCGAGTTATCTACTATCTCATAAATCAGATGATTGAGACCTTTTGTAGAGAGGCTTCCGATGTACATACCGGGGCGCATCCTGACTGCTTCAAGTCCCTCTAATACTGTAATATTTTCAGCACCGTAACTGCTCTGCTGTGCCATAATAAAAACTCCTCAATTCTATATTCATAACATAATCGAACTGCTGTTCACGCGGTTTACATAATAACATAATTATTATTTATTTTCAACCGTATCGGCCCTGAAAACTATTTTTACCGAACCGTCATTTTTTAATATCAGCTCATTAACTTCATTTATCTCACCGTAAAAGCATTTATCCGTATCATCAAAGGTGATCACATAACTGTCATCCTCCTTGGACACTGTACCGGAATGCTCTTTCTCATTGATTTCAAAGACACAGTTTACTCCATCCTCGCAGGTAAATTTAGGCAGCTTTGAATCAACCATCGCATTTACAACCGGATTTTCCTCTTCCAAGACGATAGTTTCACCTTTTGCACTATATTCAGTGACGACCCATTTCTGGGTTATGGGATCGTTGCTCATATCCTCCCTCGGATCAGGTGGTATGAGATCAGCCAGACTGCATCCGGAAAGTATAACCAGAAATACAAAAACAAATAATAAGCATATTCTTTTCTTCATGATTTTCCCCTTTTATATGATTTTAAAAAACTTATTTCGAAATTATAAATAAATTATTACCAAATCTTGATCCTGTCCTCCGGCGCAAGATACATCAGATCTCCTTCTGTTATTCCATAGGTTTCATAGAATTCATCAAACTGCTGTAAAACAGTGTTGACTCTTAAATAAACTGCAGGATGAGGCTCGTTTATATCACCCTGTTCCCTTACGAGGGTTGATTGCTTAAACCACATTACCGCACGGGCTTTAAAGAAAGCGTCATAATCAAAATCCTCATATTTTTCTGCCATCTTTAGCAGTATCGATTCTCCTCCGATATCGGCAGTTGCCTCACCCCAGAGAATTTCTCCGGTACATGCCATGTAGGGTACCGAAACTATATTGTCAAAATACTCCGAAACTGCATTTGCCCTTTCCATAAATGCTTCATAATCTTCTTCCGGCAGCCATCCTGAAGGATTTTCGTCTGTACCGACTTTTACTCCGTCCTTGTCATACATTATACCCATAGGATCAAAACCATGAGTAAGCTCATGGGCTATTATGCCGCCAAACATTCCAAGCTTTTCTTCTATGGTCATATCGGTCCTGAAAGTATCATCCGTAATAAATCCCGCCAATATAAAGAACTGATTAAGAGAACCGTTGTAGTAAGCGTTATCTATGGACGTAGCCATTCCGGGCAACAGGTCGTATCTCCAGTCTCCCGGTATTCTCTCCTCACCTACAAAAGCAAGATTGTGAAGCATAGTATTTACTTTTAAGGTTGCATATATATCAAGGAAAGACCGGTCTTTATCAAATTCCAAAAATGATGAATCTATGAGGGTATCCGGCGACAATACGGAAAATGTCATGGCATCAAGCTTCTCTAATGCAGCAGTTTTACCTTCGTCCGAAAGCCAGTCCTCGTTTTCGATTATCTCTCTGTACGCTTCTCTTGTTTCAACACATATATCCGTCAGCTGTTCCTTGACATCCTGATCAACATAATAAGTCATATAAGCATTCTCTTCGGCAACACCGAGTATACCCCTGCTGTCAAGGACTTCAACACATACCTGCTGGTCAAGTACATCTCTGTATTCCTCATCGGAATCATAGAAATTGCCGAGACAGTTTGAAGTATCAAAATCAAGATAATATGCTGATGAGAATAACAAATGTGTCAGCAGATAATCCTTTATTATCTCCACATTTTCTTCTGTATACATTTCATCAAGTGTCGGAAGATATGCGCCGTAGATAAGATTTATCTTGCCGTCATCCACATTGTATGCATTCAAAAGCTTTTCGATGGGGAAATTCTCACATGCATCAACCACATCTTCATAAGATACAAATCCGGTTAAATATCCTTCGGAATTATCCTCATCGGGCCATGCAGCTTCAAGAAGTCTATCTTCGAGTATGTCAGAATTTTCAAGTATCTTATCTATCTCTTCATCTGTGTAGTTAAGTCTGCCAAGAATATATCTGACAGTTTCATAAAAATCCGTCCTTACGGCTTCAATTTCTTCCTCTTCAGAATTATGATAAATTCTCGGTAATACAGAGAAATTATCCTCCTGTATCGTAAGAGCCCATTCTGATGTATCATCAAGATCAAGTGTCACCTCAAATCCCATAAATCTGTTGAAGGGATTATTCTCTGTATCAGTAAGATATTCTGTCACATCATCAAGAGTACTGATCTCATTTACTGCATCAATATATTTAATAAGAGGATCGAGCCCATCCTCATCTCTTTTATCCCAATCGGTAGCCGCATCATAATAATCTCTGAGTAACTGTATATCATCTCCCTTGTAATTATCTGTATCAAAGAGCATATCCTCTTTTTGTTTTTTTATATATTCCTTCAGATCAATGGGATTATACTCATCCCCGGGATTCTGAACATTTTTTTCAAGCAACGAATCATAATTGACAGACATATAAAAATCCGTCTCAAGTCCCGGATCTCCGATGATGTCAGCAACACCGACAATATTTGAATCAACCCATTCATTATCGCTTGCCCATACGAGTACATCAGTGTCATATGTGACATCATCCGTAAGAAGAGCGCAATTTTCCGTTTCATCGTATTTATAAACACCGATCTTCTCTTCATCGCCGTTTGTTACAGCAACAAACAATTCTGATATATAATCTCCGTCCGTATCATATAAAGAAAATTTTTTATCATCATCATATTTTGTGAGAGTAATACCCGCTAGATACATTATCTCCTCAGGGTTGTAGGTATATCCGTTCTCCTCAATGGTGACCTGTGATACAAATTCATAATTTTCATTATCATCAGCCGTTCCCGTACCATTGCCTGATACAGTCTGATCACCTGCAACTGTTCCGCAGCCGGCAAGCACCCCGACGCCAAGCAATGCAGCGAGAGTGATTCCTTTAATACCATATAATTTTTTCATACTGTTTTTCCTCCTAAAAACAAGCCCCTTTTTAATTAAGGGGCTTGTCTATTATATAATATATTTTATTCTGTTGCCACCCTTGATACTGCAACAGCCAATGCACCGGGGCCGATATGACATGAAACCGAGCGGGACAGCGCATTGATCTCAGAATAATAAACATATTGCCACAAAACTACTTGAAAACCTTTTCATTTCATCTCCTTATTTTTTTATCTGTTTTTACACTTCGATATAATAATAAAGTAATTAACCATAGAAAATTCGATATTACTGCCAGAATTGAAGCGTACAAAGGTGCCGTCTTAACTGCTGAAACAAGTAAATCAAGACCGGTTAAAGCAAGATATGATTCGGCACCAATAAATATTGTAACCAATGAACATAATACAGTTAGAACTACAAAAATATAAAACAATAATTTTTTCATCTAAATCCCTTTTCTACAAATTTTGAATAAATAAATATTTTTAAATCCGATAACTCAAATTACATTATATCAATTACAACTATCTCCGGATTATTAAAAAATCTTGGTAATGGTGTACTCTCCCTTGCAAGGCCTCTGCTGACTACAAGTGCAGAACCATTTGATAATGTATATAATCCATTAATATATTTAGCAAATATACCCTGATTAGGGACATATAATCCTCTGTTTATAAAAGGCACTATAATCTGACCTGCATGGGTATGTCCGGATACGATAAGATCAAAATCATACCTTTCATATACAGAAACTCTCTCCGGTCTGTGCGTTACCAGTATTTTGACGCTTTCAGGAACAGTCTCACTGTATGCTTTGTCAATCTGTGCTATCCATGTACTGTCCGCAAGCTTTGTCGGATCGTCAATACCGCATATATCTATATCTATTCCATTCACATTAATATGACTGCAGTTGCCTTCGAGTACTGTAATGCCAATCCCTCTCAAATAATCCTTTATCTGAGGCACTTCACCACTCCAGTATTCATGATTTCCTGTTACATAGTAGCAGTCATATTTATTGGCAAGCTCTCTTGTTGCTGTCTCTGCATTTGTTTTTTTTAGATCATCATCAAATATATCCCCCGCCATAAGTACTATATCGGGATCTGCTTCATCGACCATCTTTAACAGATCCTTCTGACCG
>DFKO01000171.1 GCA_002373855.1 Lachnospiraceae bacterium UBA3643 | reverse complement strand
TAAATTCTATCCCTTTTCCTTTATACCGTTCCTTTTGTATCTCGCATGCATTCATCACTTTCTCCCGCATATATCCGGAGCTCATACCTTTCTTTTCCCCGGAGAGATCGTTTAATGTGATCTTAGGTGTCTCTATGCATATATCTATCCTGTCGAGGATCGGACCTGACAGTTTTGAGAGATATCTCCTTATCTGCTCAGGCGTACAGGTACAGCTGTTCATATCCGGATAATTGCCGCACGGACATGGATTGATCGCCGCCACCAGCATAAACTCTGCCGGAAATTCATAGCTCCCGTATGTCCTTGAGACAATAACCTTTTTGTCCTCCATGGGCTGACGGAGTATCTCAAGGCTGGCCGATGAGAAATGTACAGCCTCATCCAGGAATAGTATGCCCTTATGAGCCCTTGATATCATTCCCGGTCCCGGTATCCGTCCGCCGCCCGACATAGCCGCATCTGAAATGGTATGGTGAGGACTCATAAACGGCCGTTTAAGCACCATGGATTTACTTTCATCTAGAAGCCCGCATACGCTGTATATCTTTGAGACCTCCATGCTCTCATCTATGGAAAGCGGCGGCAGTATCCCCGGCATTCTCTTTGCAGCCATAGTCTTCCCTGCTCCCGGCGGTCCTATCATGAGTACATTGTGAAATCCGGCTGCAGCTATCATGAGCGCTCTCTTTAAACTCTCCTGGCCGCAGAGATCTATATAATCTTCATCTGATTTTGACTGTGCCTCATTAAACAGACTTTTTATATCAACCGTGACGGGAGGTATGATGATATCCTGCATGCCGGGATCCGCCCCAAGATATTCTATGAGTTCCTTAATACTCGATACGCCTGTAATCTTTACGCCTTCCACCACTGCTCCTTCCCTTGCATTTCCTTTAGGTATGATCATGTGCTTTATACCCTGGCGTTTTGCCTCTAATGCCATCGGGAGTATTCCAT
Organism: Lachnospiraceae bacterium UBA3643; assembly: GCA_002373855.1. Classification (GTDB taxonomy): domain Bacteria; phylum Bacillota; class Clostridia; order Lachnospirales; family Lachnospiraceae; genus NK4A136. The sequence goes on along the minus strand of DFKO01000171.1, from coordinate 4,997 downwards.
GTATGCGTTTTATCTCTCCGTCTAAAGAGAGCTCTCCTGCAAAGAGTATTCCCCTTGTATTTTCCTCCGGTATCATCTTCATTGACGCCAGCAGCGCCACGGCTATTGGGATGTCATACGCAGTACCCTCTTTCCTGATATTGGCAGGCGATATGTTTATTGTGATCCTCGCCGGTGGCAGGGATATACCACAGTTTTTTAGGGCGACTCTCACCCTCTCTTTAGCTTCCTTTACTTCCGTACCGAGGAGCCCTATCATATCCATACATGGCAGACCGCTTGATACATCCGCCTCCACATTTATTATTTTGCATTCGAGTCCCTGTATGGTCCCCGATAATATGTTTGTAACCATTAATTATTCCTCCTGTTTTTTCCACGCAAAAAACGCCTGTTAAGTAACAGACTGATAAACACAAAACATCAGGAAATAACGGGATACTCCGTCCTTGAAAAAATTGATTAAAAACGATTAATGATAAATATATTAATGTCCTGCCAAAAATATTATTGGCAGGACACTGATAAACATAAAATTACTTAAGCTTTGCGATCATACCGTCGGGATCAACCGCATACTGGATTGCCATCTCCTTGGAGATCTTGCCTTCCTGGTAGAGAGCCATGATAGCCTCGTCCATAGCGATGTTACCGATCTTTCTGGTAGTCTGCATAACTGAGAGGAGCTGATGTGACTTACCTTCACGGATAAGGTTACGTACAGCCGAGTTGGAAATCATAACCTCGAATGCTGCCGCACGTCCTCTGCCGTCAACAGTAGGAATCAGCTGCTGGGATATAACCGCCTCAAGAACGTTAGCAAGCTGTACTCTGATCTGCTGCTGCTGATGAGGAGGGAATACGTCGATGATTCGGTCTACGGTAGATGCGGCACCGATTGTATGCAGTGTGGAAAGGACAAGGTGACCTGTCTCGGCTGCAGTTACGGCAACGGAGATTGTCTCAAAGTCTCGCATCTCTCCTACGAGGATAACATCGGGATCTTCTCGAAGGGCTGCACGCAGTGCATTTGCATAGCTCATAGAGTCAAATCCGATCTCACGCTGGTTAACCATTGACATCTTGTGCAGATGCAGGTACTCTATGGGATCCTCAAGTGTGATGATATGTGCATCTCTGTGCTCATTAACCTGGTTAATGATAGATGCAAGTGATGTAGACTTACCTGAACCTGTAGGTCCTGTAACGAGGATAAGTCCACGCTTTCTGGTATAAAGATCAACGAATGCAGGAGGGAGTCCCAACTGCTCCGGTGAAGGTACTACTGTATTAACCGATCTGAGCGCCATGGCTACAGAACCACGCTGACGGAATGCATTTACTCGGTAACGTCCGATACCGTCTACCGCAAAGGACATATCGAGCTCACCCTTGCTGTTGAAGATCTCTCGCTGATGGTCTGTTGTGATTGAAAGAAGCATCTCAAGTGTATCATCTGCAGTAAGTACAGGAAAATTCTCCATACTTACAAGGTGACCGTTTACTCGCATCTTAGGCGGCAGAGCAACCGTAAGATGTATATCAGATGCCTTGGACTGAAGGGCTGTATAAAGCACTTCATTAATATTTACTGCCATGTTTCTACCTCTCTTTTATTTTTTATGAGTCGTAACCCACATTTCTCCCATAAACAACAACTTATTTTACCAAATGAAATATGTATGTGTAAAGTATTTTTGTGTATTATTACAAATAATTATTCACAAAATCCACGCTGTCAGTTTTTACAGAAATACCTCTGCCATATGTCTCCGATACATGCTGGGGAAACGAATCGTTTATCCTGTAAAATGACGATTTATAATTATACACACAGAGTTTGTCAAACGGAAATCTGATGACAGACGGATATTTCATATCCACTCCAAACTCCAGTATCAGCAGTTTTTTATTTACAGTCGTCTGCAGGAATTTCTTGTATTTTTCAAATTCATCAAGATATCCCTCCTCCATATACCCTTCGGCGAGAATATTGTTGTATGCAAGCTTCTCTCCGCATACAGGGCATACCATATTCGCTGTATCCTTTACCTCATCCGGGGTCATCAGATGGCTTTTGCACTGAAGGAGTCTCTTTGTTCCGCAGGGAGCCACTATCTTTTCGTCCTCACCGTTAAATACGTCATATATCACATCGTCGTATGCGAGAGTGATGATATAATGCTTCTTATCGCCTATCAAAGCACGGATCTTTTCATATCCCCTGACGGCTTCCTCCCTTGAAATCCCGTCTCCGGCGGTAATTTCCGGCGTCTCATCGCTGTACCATTCCCTGCCAAATCCGACCAGTATGAAATCTGCGTCCTCTGATGCTTTTTTTATGTCTTCTGCTGTCTTTTGTAAATCGCTATTCATTGTCCAACAACTGCTCTTTTCATTCCAATCTGTACTTACGCATAAAATGAGCCGGCCATCAGCCGGCTCAGAAATATATCATCGCTAAAAATTATACTCTGCCAAGTAATCTGTCAAGTTCTGATACAAGGTTTCCGATCTCAGGTTTTGAGAGCTGGGCATCCGCACCGAGCTGCTCACCCTTTCTCCTCATCTCCTCATTGATAAGCGATGAGAAGATAAGTACGGGGATAGTCTTTAAATCCTTATCTTCCTTGATGAGTTTTGTCAGTCTGTGTCCGTCCATAAGAGGCATCTCAATATCGGTGATGACTGCATGTATCTTGTCACCGATGGTACCTTCCTCATGACATTTCTCAATATAATCCCATGCCTGCTGACCGTTCTCTGTATGGGTGACGCTTGTATATCCGGCCTTCATGAGGGAATCAACGATCAGCTTGTTAAGCAGCGGTGAATCCTCTGCAATGAGGATCGGCTCATCACATCTCTCCCTGACACCGAGTTCTTCAATAGCCTCCACCTTAAGTCCTGTCTCGGGGCTGATATCTGTCACGATCTTCTCAAAATCAAGGATAATGATAAGCTTTCCGTTTAATTTAACAATACCTGTCGCTACGCCGTCCTCTGCATTGTTGATCGTCGCATCGGGCTTGATGATATCTCTCCATGAGAATCTGTGGATACCTACTACAGCCTCTACATGAAAAGCGATATCCAGGTGGTTAAAGTTTGTTATGATAAATAATCCACCAGCCTCAGACTCTCCTCTCTGGAGACAGTTGCGCAGGTCGATAGCTGTGATCATCACATCACGGGGCATAAATATACCCTCTATTGATGGATGGGCATTGGGTACCGGGGTAACAGCCTGATAAGGGATGATCTCCCTGATCTTTGCAACGTTGATACCGTACGAATTGCCGCCTAAGGTAAACTCAAGTATCTCAAGTTCGTTGGTACCGTTTTCAAGTAAGATTTTTGAATCCATGTCACACCTCTTTTACTTTTTATACTTTCAAAAAACAGGAACTCACTTTTTGTATTATAGCACAATTTTTTTGTAAATGTCAGAGAAAATATGTGCAAATTTATAGTAATGTTTTATTAGCAGTCTCGCCATTACATTTTAATTTCATCGTTACGGATGATATCGCGGCGGCGTCATCTCCCGACATCTCGATTATCACAACCGCCTGCTTTGTCTCGCCGGCTCCTATGGTATCCCGGTAATTAATGAAATCATCTGTCAGAAGTGTTGTCAGAGCTGTCTTGGACCTTCCGTCCACCTTAAAGGATATATGCTGATCTATTGATGCGATATCAAGCATCATGTCCGATCCGCTGTTGTTTGTCATATTAAAGGTAAAGACAACCAGTTTGTTGCCTGCTGTCGCATAGCACACACCCTGCCAGCTGTTTTCCTCCGCCGTAGCAGGATATGAGTCGCACACATCAAAGTGATCATACTCAATATCAACACCGGATAATCCGAGGAACTCATCTATATCCGTGTATGCAGGAGCCTCTGCCTCGCCGCCTCCGGATGAGGATGAGCTTTCAGCTTCCTTCTCAGCTTCTTCCTGGGCTGCCATCTCTTCTGCCAATTCTTTCTGCCTTGCGACCTCCGCCTTCATGGCAGCGGTATCTTCCAGTTTCTGCTGCTGCTTTGCGACCTCTTCATCGGTCAACATCGTGCTCTTGTAATTTTTGTCATACTTAAGCAACAGCATGGCGGAATATTCCACTACCTGGGCCCGCTGATCCTCCGTCATCTCAGGTATGGCATTACCACATCCCGTAAAGACAAGCAATGATGCAATTATGATCATTAATGCTCTAATTTTTTTCATCTGTACCCTTTTTACCTTTAACCTCGCGTACTATGTACTGCGGGGACTGATTGAGTGATATATATATACGCCCGATATATTCACCTATCATGCCGAGCATCACGAGATTCACTCCGCTCAAAAATGTAATGGTCGCTATGATTGCACTGAACCCCAGTACTTCGTTTATACCGACTATCTTCATGATGATCGTCACGATACCGTATATAAAGCTACCGACGGCCATCAATCCTCCTACCCCCGTTGCTATCCTTAAGGGCTTTATACTAAATGCCGTAAAACCGTTCAGCCAGAGGTTTATGAGTTTACCGAGAGTGTATCCCGACTCTCCTGTAGTCCTGGCCCTGTGATTAACCGGCACATTTACGATCTTGTTTGTGGACCTCAGCACCAGTCCGATCACATACGGATACGGATTTGTATATTTGATCATCTCATCGACGATAAATCTTTTTACCGCAAAATAGCTTGAGATAAACAGTTCTTTTGGCTTGCTGAGTATGAATCTCAGCATTATCTCGTTTAGCCTGCTGCCCATATTTCTGAATGCAGAGTGCTGCTTATGATCATATTTTGCATAAGCTACATCAACATTGTCATTAAGGGCATCAATCAGCTTGCCTGCCTCATTTGCAGGAGTCTGACCGTCATCGTCAAGACATACGATTACATCTCCTGACACATAGTGAAATCCTGCCATAAGGGCCGCATGCTGACCGTAATTCTGGTTGAGATTTACGCCTGTAATATTATCATGGCTTTTACACA